>NZ_JBHVRO010000006.1:0-253309 GCF_042885655.1 Psychrobacillus sp. NPDC058041 | reverse complement strand
GGCTAAAGTAATAACTGAAATTGCTTTATGAATGGAATACAGCGGACCATCCCAAGCGGTATCATAGCATTCTTACAGTGAAGGCATTTGTCCTGGTCTTTCTTAACAAAACCTGTAAGAATGATTACAGAAATTAATGCTATAAGAAAAAATGTTTGTTTCATAAAGGCACACCTTTTTATCTTAGGAAGTAAAGCACCCGTTAGTTTAAGTACATTCCTTCACAAACTGTTTTACTCACTCATCCTTACTGAGTTATTAAAAATGCTTAGCATGAGTGTTAAACCTGCAACAATTGGAATCAAATTGGAGCTGAAAACTTTTATTACCCAAAAAACACTTGGGAAAGAGATTTGAAAAGTTGCTGATAATGGCATAATTAACGAAAAGAGAAAACAAGGAATGAATACGCAAATAAGTAATGGTAAATTTATTTTAATTGACCATTTTTTTATAAAAATAAGTGATAGATAGATACCCCATATAAAGAGAATAATAAAATTAGTCCAAAAAATAATATCTGTTTGAAATGTAAAGCTATCTTTAATTTGATTTTTTGTATCATAACTGATGATTGTTAATAAAAATAATCCAATTACCCAAATTAGTTTCCATATATAAGTTGACCACTTTTTCATGAACAACACCCCCTAAGCGTTTTTTCTATAATTATTATATGTTCCAAAAGTTTCAAAATTATCCACGTAACTACTTCTTCAACTAACGGGTGCTTTAGTTGAACTAGCACTTTACTAAAGCACCCGTTAGATTAATAAGGGATGATTTAATATAATTTATTATCATTTTCTAAAGTCACTGCTAAAAATAAATACACAATAAAAGATATTGAACCTATAAAAAAGAATATTAACCTAACGATTGTTGAAGATATACCGAAAAATTCTGCAACCCCTCCACAAACGCCTCGTAATACCCTATCTTTTGAAGATTTCTTTAATTTTTGCATAATTAAACCTCCCTCATATTTTTAAAATCGGACTATTTTAACTAATTATACCATTTGAAATAAACAAAATATTTATTAAAGTAACCTGCTTCGTTAGTTAAAGTGTACCATTTCACAATGGATTTCTGAGATCTACTTGATATTTCGGATAAAAAAACAGACCATCGAAATGATGGTCTTGTTTAACTAAAGCACCTGTTAGTTGAGTAAGGAAAAAGAAAAAAGGTTGCCTAAACAGCTATACTTGTTGAATTTATTTACTACGTCTTTAATAACGCTTTAAGCTCTTCTGTCATTTGTTCCACTAATTCAGGTCTTCCGTGAAACTGGGCAGGAGTATTTTGGTATAATTGAATACGCCAATATCCATCTTTTTTTACAACAATAAGAGTGTGATGAGTGTTTACATTTGGGTTTATGTCATTTGCTTGAGGAGGTACCATTCCAGCAATCGCTCGTACAATTACTATGTCAGTACTTAGAAATTTTACATCTTTTACTTTGCTAACAAATCGAGCCGTTTGATGGTGCTCAAAAATTGGATTAAGGTGCGAAAGTATTTCCTCCCTGCCGATTGATTGACTCCCATCAAAACCAATACTTTCGCCATCTTCTGTAAATAAATCTGCCATTCCACGAGCATTTCTATTATTCCAAGCATCTAATAGTTGTTTATAAACTGCTTGTACTTCTTTTGAAGAATTATTCTCCATATTATTCACTACTCCTTTAATACCCAATTTTTACTTATGATTCTAAAATAGAAAAAATCTATATTCAATATTCAATATTCAATATTCAATATTCATTATCAGTATCTGTGTATTTTCTTATTGAACTAACCCTCTGCGTTAGTTCAATAAGAAAAAAGAGTTCTCCATGGCAACCCATGATCTTTTACTAAAGCACCCTTTAGTTGAATAAGGAACTATTATTAGTTGTGGGAACTGTATCCCTTTTACCAAAAAACTAATTTCCGAGGATTTGGATGCCGCACCACCCTCTTACATCGCATTGTCCATATTCGTTACCACCTACGGCCACCACCGTTCCGTCAGATTTAAGTCCAATGGTATGCGTGCAACCCGCCGCAACTGCTACTAAATCGCACCAGTCACTTACATTGCATTGACCATACTCATTCCAGCCAACAGCCAACACTGTTCCGTCAGATTTAAGTCCAACGGTATGATTACTCCCCACCGCTATCGCCACAATACCACTCCAGCTACTCACATCGCATTGTCCTACCTTATTTTGACCCACAGCAACCGTCGTACCATCCAATTTAAGACCAACAGTATGAAGATAGCCCGCCGCAACTGCTTCTATATCGCACCAGTCGCTTACATTGCATTGACGATACCTATTATTACCCACAGCCGTAGCTGTTCCATCCGATTTAAGACCGATGGTATGCCAATCACCCGCAACGACTGCCACTATATCATGCCAGCCACTTACATTACATTCACCATCATTATTTCTTCCGATAGCAACCACCGAACCATCCGATTTAAGACCAATGGTACGACGCCAACCTGCCGCAACCGCTACTATATCGCACCAGTCGTTTACATCGCATTGGTCATGCTTATTCCAACCAACTGCTAAAACAGTACCGTCAGATTTAAGACCAACGGTATGAGCATTACCCGTGTTTGTCGCCATATGAACATTACCAGCCGCAACCGCCACAATATCGCACCAATCACTTACATTACATTGTCCAAAGTTATTATCACCCACAGCCGTCACCGTTCCGTCAAATTTAAGACCAACCGTATGACGGCGACCTGCTGCTATGGCATTTTTAGCCCACCGTCTCACCTTTAATGCTGATTCTTTCGGTGAAATGTAATCCATGTTGTTTTACCTCCCTAAAAAACAAGACCTATTTTGTTATTTATCACTTTTGCTTGTTCTACTAAACTGCCGCTTTAGTTCAATAAGAAAAATGCTTTACTCCTTCTTGAAGTAAAGCACCCGTTAGTTTAAGTAGAATACTTCACAAACTTAGATTATTCCCGCCAAACTTGTCATTCCTTTTGATCTTAAGTGCTTTAGCAAATACATAACCTGATAATCCTAGTGACGCAGTTCTTAAATTGTTCTTTGTTCTCTACAAAAAATGTATTTAAATTGGCTTCATCTATATCAAATAGAATACTTCCTGCCTGTACATGATGGAAATCATGTGCTAAATAATTCTCGAATGTAGCAGTTACCATTTCATTTGTCACTGTTTCGATATCTAAAATTAATTTATTTTCTAGAAAACTTACTGAGTAACCAATTATCATACCATTGTGAATAGATATTGTAATGCCCATTACCCCCATAAACTGCTGTGTTGTTTGAATAAGAAATAATAATTGCCTATAGCTACGCCATGATATTTTGCTAAAGCACGCCGTTAGTTGAATAAAAAGAGAAGCTTAATTTAAATACAGTTCACTAATTGCTGCAGACTTTTTTTAGATAACAACCTAAATAGTAAGAAGCAAACATAAGTAAAAAGGCTATTAAGCTTAATGACCAATTATGTAATGGTGATAAGGGCAAAAATATTCCAAGGGAGGCAGAAATATTAATCAACGGTAAGTAATAAAATTGGGTAGCCAATCCAAAAATATTGGACCAAAATTGTCCTAATATAATACCTTGATACATGATAAATAAGAGTGTTAAAAAAGCTGGTAAATTAATAATTGCGGCTGACTTAAATGGTGTTTTTTCAAACTTACAAGTTATAAATCCAACCAATGCCCAAAAAACAAGAAATATAATTCCTATTAATTTAAAAGGTAATATACTATTTTGATTTTGCATCAACCAAGAATTCATTAGAAAACCTAACACAAAAGGAATAAGTCCTATAAAAAACAAAATCAATTTTTTCATGATATCAAACTCCTTATCTAAATATCAACAACCTCTACTTTGCACTTATGTACAAATGGTCATTAACATATTAATATTAGATTCAACAAACTGGAAATTTAACCTTCTTCAACTAAACTGCTTCGTTAGTTGACGAAGAAAAACGACACTAAGAAAAACACTCGTAGTCTTTGAGTCTGGACGAAATTGTTTCTATTGTTAATTTGACTTCTGAAACTATTTCATTTAATTCAAATGACAATTCATCGTTTTGATTCCAAAAGTGCTTATCTACTCTTAATATTTGTTCAAGTAAGTCTCCATAATATAGATCCCCTTCAACAAATGGATTTGTTGATAGTGTCTCCAGTGCTAATGGAACCAAATATTCTAAACCGATTTTTTGCCCTATCATCATTCTTAAATCTTCAACTGTAAAATCTATTAATTTCTTTTTCCTTAATTCATGACACTTGATTATTACATTTGAGTCAAGTTCTGATTCTTTAAAAGAAGTACCTTCTATTTCGTCTAATGTTTTATTTATATCAAAATCCACCAATATTACCACCTCGTATTATCGTTATTTTAACATTTCTTATTCAACTAAACTGCCTCGTTAGTTCAATAAGAAAAAATACTTTACTCCTTCTTGAAGTAAAGCACCCGTTAGTTGAATGAGCACCCTTCACTTTTATTGCACAGAATCTGTAGAGTTTTATATCGATATCCTTGGTGCCTTGGTCCTCTTTTACCCAAGACCAGTATCGACCAGTTTACTACTATTCCTGAATGTCGATATCTAGTAAAATACCTTATAACTTTATCTATATAGAGGAGATTATAAAAATGAATAGAGAAAGAATAGGTTTAATAGTTTCGATAATAGGTATTTTACTTATTACATTAGGAGTGTTGTACCCACTTAATTACATAAGTTTTCAAACATATATATATATATTTACACTAGGCTGGGTATCTCTGCTTTTAGGTATAGCAATTCGACCAGAGAGAAAAAAGAAGTCTTCGAAAAAGTAGGATTTCTACATCCTTGTTGAACTAACCTGCTGTGTTAGATTCAATAAGAAAAAAGAGCCGCGTAAGCAGCTCAACGATCTTTCACTAAATCACTCGTTAGTTGAAGAAGAAAAGTAAAGCTTATTCAACAATTGCGTGCGTTTGCGGAGTCTCATAAATAACTAGCCTAGTAAAAAACATTTTAAGTTGTTATCACATCAAATGGTATTGATTCACCATCTACTTGAACGTCTATTACGTCATGATTTGAATCAGTTGTTAAATAATATATATGCTGTTTTACTACATCATCTTTAGAATTACGTACATTAAACTTTATAATTATTGTATTGCCTTGTGTGTCTAAATCAACTTCAACTTCTCCACTTGAATGAAAAATAATATAAGAACCGTTTTTCACATTAATTGACTGGAGCCTTAAATTAGAATCAACTTTATCTTGCAATTCGTTTGATAAACCATCAATTTCACTTAAATTTAATTTTGATGAATTACAAGCCGACAAAATTGATAGGACTAAAAAAATCATTAAAAATAACTTTTTCACTTATTTCACTCCTTCGCACTATCTTTGTTTATTTAACAAAATGGCCCGATTGTTGAAAAACAAGTTAAACAATACTCTTCAACTAACCTGTGACGTTAGTTCAAGAAGAAAAAGTGCTGGCTTTCGCAACCCATTGTTCTTTAACTAAAGCACCCGTTACTTTAAGTATATTTCTTCACAAACTCATTAAGATAATTAGCTTATATAATTGTCGACATTTTTTTCTCCTTCTTTTAATATAAATTTGACAGTAATTAGACATACGTCTTCCTTATCCACTCCGTTTAGCTAGATAATGTTTAAATCAGTGGGGACGATTAATCACTCTTCCGTTCCTTTTTTATCTCCCTTATAGCTATCCATACACCCATAAATCCCGCAGCAGATGAAACTGGAAAACCAATTAAAAAAGTATCCCATTGTCCTGTAGACAATGATATAACTACAAAAACAACTGGAAAACCAATTAATACAAACAATGAAAGAAATAACCCTAATTTAGTGTCCTTTTTCACTTTGCACCTTCCTTTCACTATATATATATGCTTTCTTGCATTATTCGAACTTCTTATAACTGCGAATAAGTTTAGAAATTTTTAATACTTGTTGTTGAACTAACCTGCCTCTTTAGTTCAATAAGAGAAAAGGCTTTACTCCTTCTTAAAGTAAAGCACCCGTTAGTTTAAGTACATTATTTCACAATCGTTATTTGGAATAAAAAAAGCGACCTTATATGACAAAGATTCGACCATCATGTTTGACAGTCGAATGATTTTATTTTTGATATTCAGGATGATTATGTCTTTTACATCCAAACAGATAGCACGCCCCAGTACTATATGTTTCAAAATCTAATTGAGGAACATATCCAGATGTGATAAACTCAATCATTTTTTTATATTTATCATTCTCTCCCATATATTCTTCAATTAACTCTTTCTTATCGTTTTCAGTCCAGTTTTCTTCTACTTCTTCTTTCTTAACGTCTTCTATTACTTCTTCCTTCTCTTCAATGGCTTCTTGTATAACTTCATTTATACGTGAGAAATTATTAGTTTTAAATAGAGCATAAACAAATCTACCAATCCAATAAGGACTTTTCCCGTATTCTTTGTACCCCTTTTCAAACCATTGAATTGCTTCTTTATAGCAATTCAATTCAACATATAAATCAGCTACATCGATTTCGCCTACAAAATCATCAGATTTTTCGTTAAACACATCCAACTTCTCTTTAGCTTCTGTTGTTCGCCCTAGGTCAATTAAACATTTTACATGGTTATACATTGTATTATCCGAATCTCCTGCAGCTTGCAAGAAAAACTCCGAAGCCTCTTCAAACTCTCCAAGATTATAATAAGCTACAGCTAAATTGTGATGTGCTTCATTGGATATTTGAATCGAAATGGACTTTCGCAATGCTTCTTTAGCTTCTTTCCATTGTTCTTGTCTAATGTAAATTTCCCCTAGAATGTTATAAGGAAAGTATGAGGATGGATTCATCTTAACGGCTTCTTTTATTAATTCAAGGGCTTTATCATCATCCTCTTCCTCATAAAGGTGCATCCAAGCAAGATTATTTAGGGATTGTACGTCTCTAGATTCATGTACTGCTTGTTGAAACAGTTCCATTGCTTCTTCATATTCATTTTGTTCAAAGATTTCAATTGCCTTTTGATTGGTGTTCAAGTCTCTACCTCCGAAGTAAGTTAATAATATAAAAATTGATTTACAACTAATTCAACTATTCTGCCCAGTTAGTATAATAAGAAAAAAGCTTTACTCCTTCTTGAAGTAAAGCACTCTGTTAGTGAAATTCTTTTTTCTAATTACTATTTTTAACCCTAAATTCAACCTGTGATTTAATATTATATTTTTTCTCTTGTTCAGTTTCCTCGTTAGCTTTAACATAAAAGTCTGCAATTCCATTTACAACATAACGTCCTTTTGGAAATTCCTGATTCATAATTTTCCTTATAAAATGTATATATTCTTTTTTATCCTCCGTATCGTACACGCCACTTCCCCTATATTCTGCACGGAGTGGTTCCCCTTTTATTAGTTTAGTGCTTGATAATGATTCATCCATACCGTATCCGATTTCATAATTTCTCGTAGTCTCAACCATTGGAAAAGAGAATGGCGAAGCTGAATGAAAAATTTCAATTTCTTCTTTTCCGCCTGTATATTCTAATTCAGCATAAATTTTTATAGGTTCATTCTTACCGTATTCTGCTTTTTCTGTCACAAGTCGATATACAAAATCTTCTTCTATGACCTCGGCTTTTGTATCTAATGGTTCGATATCAGACGGTTCGTTATCAACCTTCTTGTTATTGTTTTGTTGGCAACCAAATAAACCAATTGATAAAAACAAAAAGATTAAAATTAAACCAATTTTTTTCAATATCATCACTCCTCTTTAAAAGAGTTTAAATTTGTTTTAATGCATTTATTTCCCTACTCTCATTCTTCAACTAAACTGCTGCGTTAGTTTAAGTGTAACATTTCACAATGGGTTTCTAAGAGCTACTTGATGTTTCTGGACGTAAAAACAGACCATCTAAATGATGGTCTTGTTTAACTGAATCACCCTTTACTTTAAGTGATTTTTTCACCTACGTTCATTTAATTGTTACTGTTTTTTTTCAATCGCCATACGCAAGTTCGAGATGACTCCAAGTAACAATATAAACGAACAAACCATTTTTTCAAAAGGAGTTCCTAACAATTGTTGTATAAACCCAAAAGACCAAAGTACAACAAAAAACCAACATATAATGGTTATTCCTCTTTTGTATTTATTTAGTATATTTCTGCCGACAATCAGCGTAAAAACTCCTCCAATAATAGAAATAACAGTACTGATTAAAGATAGTGGTAGCTGAGTAGCGAAGGATTCAGAGCGTCCACCATTAACCCATGTGAATGGAATAATTCCGCTTATAATAAGAAGATGGATTAAGATAGCCAAAGAATAAAAAATAATCCCCATAAATATTGCAGTTTTCATATTTATTTTTCTGAGTTTTTCTAAAATACATTTACCTCATTTCTTCCCATTATTATTTTTTTATTCTAGTAATGTACTATTCCTATATTCTTTGAAGTATGACACTTTACTTAGTAAGGTCTCGAAGAGGTATCAAAAATCGTCATTTTTCCAAAAAAGAACCTAGAATATCGGCTTAGGTACTCTTGTTAAACTAACCTGCGGCGTTAGTTGAACAACGTTATAGTTTATTTAAAGTTCACGTTAATTCCCCATATTGTTTCTTTGAATTGCTTCTACCAATTAAGAAAATTCAAGTTAATTTTTCTTTAGTTATTCAAATAGCTACAAAGTTCAATTAAAGTTCCATCAGTTGATGCGGGATTAACATAAATGAGCCTTCTTCCACGTGTGTTAGTACGTAGTGTGTCCTCTAGAAAACGAACTCCATTTTTACTAGCCTCGAGTATTGCTTTGTCCAAATCGTCAACTCGATATGCAATATGATGCACCCCTTTTCCTCGTTGCTTTATAAACCGAGCCATTGGAGAGTTCTTGTTGGTTGGTTCCAGTAATTCAATTACTTTATCATTGGTTCTTACAACAGCAACGTGTACTTCAACACCAGGTGTATCACTTGTATAACGGTCCTCTAATAATCCGTTTAATACATTAAGATAAAAGGGAAGAGCATCATCAATACTTCTAACAGCAATTCCAACGTGATCTAAAACATATTCCAATTTAGTTCCTCCGTTCAATATTATTATCCTTCACCCTCGAAAAAATCATTTTGTTCCACTATCCTGCTGCGTTAGTTCAATAAGATCACGAAATTAATGTCGTTAAATTTTACCGACGATTGCATAGAGAAATGCAATAAATAAAACACCTAGGGGAATGGATAATAACGAGATATACTTCATAAACCCTTTTTCTTTCTTAATGAAAGCGATAATTCCAATTGTTATACCTGTTAAATAGATAGCAAAACCAATGGGAATGGCTATCATAGACCACTTTCCAAAAGTTATATTGATAGGTGGAAAAATCATATATGCAATAAAAATCCCAACGACAATTAGAATGATGGAGTACTTACTGTACTTCCTTTTCAATTTTCATATCCCCCTTATTGAACTAAACTGCTGCGTTAGTTTAAGTGTACCATTTCACAATGGATTTCTGAGAACTACTTGATGTTTCAGATAAAAAAATAGACCATCGAAAAGTTAGTGACCCCTTAAAGTTAGAGTTTTATTTATGCAGCTAATTGACTGGCATGAGTTCGGTATTTTATCGGACTCATGCCGGCCAGTTTTTGTTTAATTCGATCGTTGTTATAGTAATCGATATACTTCTCAATTTTCATCTGTAACGCTTTGTAGGAGATCAATTCTTCCCCGTAATACATTTCTTGTTTGAGTAAGCCAAAGAAGTTCTCCATTGCCGCATTGTCTGCACATGTTGCTTTACGAGACATGCTTTGGAAAATCTTGTTTTGTTTTAATGTTTTCACCCACGAATTATGTTGGTAGTGCCAGCCTTGATCCGAATGAATGGTTGTATGATATTCTGCACGTTCATGAATGATTGGGAGCGCTTGTTTCAGTGAATCAATCACAAATTCCAGTGTAGGGCTTTTAGACAGACTGAAACCGAGTATTTCACCGTTATATAAATCCATAATCGGGCTTAGATATAGTTTCTCATTATTTGTGACTTGAATTCTGTTACATCAGTCACAAGTTTTTGTAAGGAGTACGGTGTGTTGAAACGGCGGTTTAAACGATTCTTCGCTACTTTGCCAACATTCCCTTTATACGATTTATAGCGAGATTTACGTACGAATTTTACACACTTTAAATTCAATTGATTCATGATTCGCTGTACTTTTTTATGATTGATTTTATGTCCTTGTGCTTTTAATTCCGCATGAATCCGACTATAACCATATCGACCTTCATGCTGCTCAAATGTCTCTAAAATTAACGTTTTCCAAGCTTGATCTGGATCTTCCTGCTTCATTTGCTTGATATGATAATGATAAGTTGCTTCCGGAATTTCAACTTGTTTAAAAATGTCTTTTAATCGGAATCCTTCTTCTTTATCGAATCGCTGTATCTTGGTAAGAAGCACCTGTTTGTTTCATAAAGTTTAATACATCTAATTTGAATTGAACAGGATATTCTTCATGCTTTGTTTTACGTTGTAAGCCTTCTGCTCCAAAAGCTTTATAAGCCCTAACCCAATGTTTGATTGGAGTTGAAGATGGAATGCCATATTTTTCGCTAATAATAAGTATCCCAGGTGCCCTTTTAAATACTCTTGAACAATCTTTAATTTAAAACCTTGGCTATATTTCGCCATATAAAAACACCCCAAAAGTTAGATTTATTACTCTAACTTTTGGGGTGCAGCACTATGATGGTCTTGTTTAACTAAGCACCCGGTAATTGAATAAGCATAGATTCAAAAACGATCACTCTTTTTCTCGATTATCGTTATTAACACATAGTTCTTCTGCTATTTCTTGTACCCTTTCAATGGTTACTCCATTCCTATATTCTACTGCTAAAGGATGGTCGGTTGGTTCGAGTTCAATATATGGTCTAATTCCATTTGGTCTAAAATGAAGCCTTGCTTTTAAATTCACAGTATCAGGATAACAAGGCAAAGCAGTAGATAACCAACCTAACATTGGTTCCAACAATTCTTGTTTGTCCCAGATTGAATTTGTTTTATTAAAATTAGCTTCGCTTAATGATACCCATACACCCCATATTAAATGCTCATCTGTATTGATAATAGGAATTTCAATACATCCACGAATAAAGAAATGTTCATTGTCCATAATGCATAAGTCGTCATCTAATTTAAACCTGTCTTTAAGTTCTTCAGGTGCAACATCATAATAATAAACTGGTGCAGGGTTTCCATAACTTGTAGGAAGTTCTTCATGATATTCCCCACAGCAATTACAAGTGTATCCCGTAATGCTTGTCATTTTACATCTCCATTATTTTAAAATATTTTTCTCAATAGATTTAGATTTATCCCTTACCTTTATACCTTTTAATTATCTCAAAATATCAAAACTTATGCATTGGTAGCTCTTTCCTTATTAAACTAAACTGCACCGTTAGTTCAATAAAGAAAAGAATTACTGTTGTTCAACTAAGCACCCGTTAGCTTAATAAAAAACCACTCAAGATTATTTAAAATAACTTGGAATTTTAACGAGAACATAATTTTTAGTCCACATTTGAGTGGTGGCAATTAATCTTTTTCCATCTTTTTCAAAGAACAGACCAGCACCATCTTTTTCTTTAAATTCCCATCCATTTGAACCAATTATTTGTTTTATATTTTCATCAGCAATCGAAATACCTTTGTTCTCACTACTTGTGATATACCAAATAAAATCGCCTTCTACTGCAATTTCTGCTATTTTACTATCCGATTCTTTCAGTATATCAATCGCTTCTTTTGCAGACATATCATCTATCGGAAGAGAAGGATAATGTAATTTATTTATAAATACGAACACTGCAATAACGGCTATAAATAAACCTATAATCATTCCAACTTTTTTCAATTAATTACCTCCTTTCTAATAAATACGATTATCAATTATTATAAGTTCCTAAGCATTCAAACTTACGTACCTTTGGGTTTACTTATTCAACTAACCTGCTACGTTAGTTCAAGTTCTACCCCAAAACCTTTCAATTTCATTAGAGGCTTTCCTCGTCTCTGAATCCATATACTTATAAGCAGTTTTTAGTAGCTTTTTAGAATCGCCAAGTCGTGCAAGTATAGTAACGCTTAGTAATTCTGTGACATCATCATCTCCTGAAGTTGCCATCTGTTCAAGAAAATTAAATAACTCCATTATCTTAGGTATATCCTTCTCTTTTCCAATGAGTTCAATAAAATAATCGTTGCATTCACCAAAAAAGACATGATTTAAGATTTCGCCATTAAACTGAATATGTTCTTGTAAGACAGGCTTATACTCTTCAAATTCATCTGTAAAGTGTATTGCTAAGTCTTTATATTCCATTTTTTCTCCTTTCCTTGAACAACTTTATATAATAATTCCTTGTTCAACTAACCTGCTCCGTTAGTTTAAGTGTAAAATTTCACAAGGCTTATCAGAGATCAACTTAATGTTTTGGACATAAAAATAGACCATCGAAATGATGGCTATATTTTGCTAAAGCACCCGTTAGTTGAAAATGATTCAATTAAGATGATATTTATACGAAAGTAAAACCAATTATTAGAATTATCGCCATCAAACTAAAGAATGACCAATTAACAATTCGTCTTTCTTTTACTGTAAGAAATTTGGATTCCATAAAATTTAAACTATTTAGGATAAAAATAAGTCCAAAGAATATGAGTCCATTTCCTATGACATCATCTGTGATTAAAATGTACCTTATACCAGCAATCAATATTAATAAAGTACCTATATATCCAATGATAATATAAATGTAATGGTTCTTTTTCATATCCACCAACTTCCACTCCCTCTCTGCAAACCCTTCTTGAAGTAAAGCACCACGTTAGCTGAAGAAGAAATGTTAATTTCCTACACGTAAAAACTCTGGAGGTTTTCTCATTACAAAATGTTTTTCGATAGACATAAGAACTTCATCATTTCCAGGTAATGAAACTGTTTCTATCGCTTCATCAATTGATAACCATTGATAATCGCTATGTTCATAATTTAATTTTACATCTTGTTGTTCATCTATATATCCAACAAATACAGGAGCAACATATATATAGTTTTCTTTTGGTGAGTAAATCTGGTCAAACTTGTTAGAGGTATATAATTCTAACAATGTAATCCCAGTTTCCTCTTTAATTTCTCTAATAGCAGCTTCCCATGCCTTTTCCCCTTTTTCGATACTCCCCCCAATATAACACCAAACATCCTTTAAAATAGAAGTTGCCCTCTTAAAGAGTAAAACTTTATATTCATTTTCTATCTTTTTTAATAGAACGGTTGCAATCCCTGTACATCTTATAGGAACTTCAAAATATTCTTCACTCAATCAAAACACCTCTTTGTTTCTATTTTTTAAAATATGAATAATCCTTATTCAATTTACCTGTTGCTTTAGTACAATCAATTCAACAAACTATATAACGTTACCGTTCACTATATAGTTCTGCCTCTTTGCTTTGATATAAGTGAAACATATTTTTCTATATACAAAAGTCCATTCATGCTTAATGAACTAAACTGCTGCTATAGTTCAATAAAAGGCTTTACTCCTTCTTGAAGTAAAGCACCTGTTAATTATAGATAAGACTTACACAATAATTGCATAAGTCATAATTTCTTACGTTTTCGTTCTAAAAATATAGGTGCTATATTTAGCAAGATAGAAACAATTGTCAAAAACCAAAATGCCTTTGCCATACCAGGTATTACATCCGATAAAGCCGCCCAATCTTCCACTTTTACCCACCGAGTTAGATAACTGTAATCTGCACAAATTGTTAATGCTGTAAATGATAATGCCATCGCCATAGCAAGCTTATAATCCTTTCCTGCTGCATACAAAGAAAGATTTATAACAGTTACTACTATTGCAATAACCCCTAATATTGCCCACATAACTATACCCCCATTTATTTTTATTTTTGTCATGTAATAATACTAATGTGCATCATCTCAATTTTTTGCATTACTTTTTTATTAGACATCTTATTTCGAAGTAAAGTTCCAACTTTAAATAAATTTTCCATATAAAATTATCAAAAATCCATTTTTTCTTATTCAACTAACCTACTCCGTTAGTTCAATAAGAAAAAAGGCGTTACTTCCTTCTTTAAGTAAAGCACCCGTTACTTCAATAAGAAAAACGGCATCCCCCGTTTAAGAATACCCCAATTATAAGAATCAATTATCTTTATCTCTTTGTTGCTGACTATCTTTTATTTCTGTCAATAAACCATTTTATAATTCCAATTATTAGTATGAGGATTGGTATTCCCTGGATGAAGAGAAATCCTGCCCAAAAATTTTTTGAAGTGCTGGTCGGGGAGTCTGTTGCCATTACACCTATAAATAATGCCAATGGAGTTGCGATTACATTCAATCCTAAACCAATCATAACAAATGACAATTTTTTGTTTTTAATCATTGGTCGTTCAGCCGCCATAAATAATGCTATTGCAATAGCAATAATAATTAACAGAAATCCGTTATATAACAAAACATACAAAACCTCTACCCCCTAAACCAAACTATAACCCATCCCACTTTTTTGGAAAGATGAAAATTACACCTATTGTCAGCTATTTTACCTCGAAAACCCCATATCGTTGTTGAACTAAACTGCCCCGTTAGTTTAAGTGTAACATTTCACAATGCATATCTGAGATCAACTTAATGTTTTGGACATAAAAATAGACCATCGAAATGATGGCCATATTTTGCTAAAGCACCCGTTAGTTGAATAAGAAAAGTGTCTCTTCTTCAGAAATCATAATTATTGCTGAAAAATAATGAAAATGTGAAAGAGACGCCAAAATATTTATTTCGGAATTATACAAATTGCTGGGTTGTTGTAAAACCTACCCTAAATTACAGAGTCTTGAAATAAGAATAATGTAAATTATTCAGAAAGAAGCAACTTTCGAGTTAAATTAATAAATTCTTCTAAAGGTTGTGTCATCAATTTATCCTTATGCCAGGCAATTTGAGTATAAAGCGGTGTTGAGAAAGACATCCACGGTAATACTTTTATTCGGCCCTCTTCAATATCTTTCTTTACCACCATCTCAGGCAGTAGTGCCACTCCTAATCCTGCAATTACACATTGTTTTATGGCCTCTATACTTGTAAATTCTATTTTATCTAACGGGTAGATTCCTAAATAGTTTAATGATTCTTCGAACATATTTCGATAAGAACAACCTGCTTCTGTAAACAAAAGAGTTTCATGCTTAAGATCATCTATTGTAATCGATGAAATTGAGTGGTTTGGTGAAACAACTAACTTTAATTCCTCTTTAATCAGTTGCTCTACTTTTAACGATCCTTCTGGCTTTCTTTTATCCATAATAAAAGCTATATCTAATAATCCATCCATCAGATGCTTTCTAGCCATCTCGTCAGAATGTGCAGGTTTAAATACTAGCTTTACTTTTGGAAATGCAGCCTTAAACTCTTTAAGAACTGATGGTAATCGATAGGTACACTGACTTTCCTGAGCACCAATTGTTAAAGTACCAGTGAGTTCCTCTCCTCCTTTTGCAACTGTAATTGCTTCTTCGCTTAGATTAATCATTTTTTCTGCATAAATTTTAAATTGTTGCCCGGCTTCTGTTAATATCAATCGTTTACCTAAACGCTCGAATAAGGGTTTACCAATTTCCTCTTCAAGAGCTTTTATTTGAGCTGTAACACTTGATTGCGCAAAATTTAACAATTTCGCAGTTTGGGTAAAGTTCAAGTTTTCTGCAGCATGTTTAAATGTGATCAATTGTTTAATTTCCATTTTACCAGCCTCTTCTAAATCGATATTTCCGATTTATTTAATCGAAATAATCATCTTCTTTGATTTGTTAGTTTATTATAAAATATAAGCATTCGATGAACAATAGTAGATACCCTCAAAGAAAAGGAGTTAGTTAAAAATGACAATTTCAGTTATATATGGTGGAACACGTCCAAATGGAAATACAGAGACCTTAACAAAGTTAGTCACTGAAGGCATAGTTGTGGAGGAAATATATCTGAAGGATTATTCAATTGAACCTATAATAGATAAGCGTCATGCTGAAGAAGGTTTTCCCGAAGTGAATGATGATTATAACTCCATCATCGATCGTATTCTTCCGCATGATATTATTATTATTTCTACCCCAATTTATTGGTATAGCATGACAGGAACAATGAAGAACTTTGTTGATCGATGGTCACAAACATTAAGGGACCCAAAATATCCTGATTTCAAGTCTTTAATGGCTTCCAAAAAAGCATATGTCATTGCAGTGGGTGGAGATGAGCCATACATTAAAGGTTTACCAATGATTCAGCAGTTTCAACATATTTTTGACTTTGTAGGGACAACTTTTGAAGGTTATATTATTGGAGAAGGAAACAGACCAGGTGATATTTCACAGGACATGAAAGCACTGTCTGCAGCGGAACAGCTAAGAAAAAAATTACAATAATGTTCCAATTCGCAAGATATTCAAGGAGGATTGGAGTTTATGGGCCAACAGACAATGGCAAATTTGTTATTGATAGTTATAAATGCTTTTTGGGGTCTATCATATGTTTTTATGAAGTTAGGGCTTGGTTCACTCCAAGCCTTTAACATTGTTGGGCTTAGATTTTTACTTGCATTTTTCATAGCAGGAATTCTTTTTTATAAACGTTTAATGTTAGTTACTAAAAAAGTGATTATTTCTTCTTTTATGTTAGGAACATTATTGTTTGGTGTTTTCACCTTTGTTACATATGGTGTTAGTATGACATCAGCCTCTAATGCCGGTTTCCTTGTAAGTCTTACCGTTATATTCGTACCATTAATCAATTGTTTATTAGTTCGACGGTTACCCTCTAAGCAAATTTTTATCGGTTTAATATTTATTTTAACAGGTATTGGGTTATTAACATTAAAACATTCATTAACAATAAACCATGGTGATCTTTTTTGTATCATTGGTGCACTGTTATATGCAGCATTCATCATTTTAACTGGAAAATTGACAAAAGAAGATGATCCATTGACTCTTGGTATATTACAATTAGGTGTAGCTGGAACATTAGCGATGATTTGCAGTGTCCTATTTGAAAATCCATCTTTACCATCTACACTAAACTCTTGGATAGCTATTTTAGGACTCGGGATACTTTGCAGCGCATTTGGGTTTATTGGCCAAACGATTGCCCAAAAATATACTACCCCTATACATACAGGATTAATATTTGCACTTGAACCAATTTTTGCAGCATTGTTTGCTGTTCTATTTTTAAAGGAAGTTTTTACGTTAAAAGATATTATTAGTTGTAGTATTGTTATTATGGGAATCTTAATTGCACAAATTAATATAAAAAAATTATCTAAATTAAAGGTTAATTATATAGTAAGGAAAAGTTTTTCCGATACTCCAAAATAAATAAAATGTACATGAATATACGGAGAATAAAAAAGTGACCTTGGCACTCTGCTTTCTAATAAGCGCTTCCTAGGGAATCCTATTCCTCCATTTTAAAGTAAAAAACGCTGTGTACTACAGCGTTTTTTATATTGATGAATATTTATTAAATTACAAATATCAACAAGATTGACACCAAATAAAAAATCACCTCTAAGTATGATAAGAGGTGGATTTTTAGAAATTAATTAAGATTATCGGTGTAGAATAAATCACTAATAATACATTTTAAAAGGTGGATATTATGAACCACTACCAGATTGTAAAAGAAGTAATTAATGATTGGGACCGAAGCACCGCTGATCATATGGAAGGGATGAAGGGAGTAAATGCTACAATTGATTCTGCTAAAGAAACAACTGTTTATATGTTGACTTCACTTCTACAACAGGGGAACAAATAGCCAATCATAAATGGGTAACAGAAAGTGAATTATCAGCAGTTGAATAAAGTATATTTTTCAAAAAAGCTTATTCAACTAACCTGCTGCTGTAGTTCAATAAGAAAAAGGCTTTACTCCTTCTTGAAGTAAAGCACCCGTTAGCTTAATAAGGTTTGTCTTCACAGTCTAATTGACAGAGCAAAAAAACTCAGGTGAATTGTTTATCTTCATTTCGTTAATAAGGCAATTCTCCTGAATGAATATAATTATTCCATTGTGTTCCTGTAAGCTTACAATTGCCTATGTGAATTTCAACATCTGGAAACTCTGCAATTACTTGTGTTAATGCTATCCATAAATCTTTTTCAGCTTCATAGTTATAGTTATCTATCGAAATAGAAAAACCATTAGCTTCAGGGTGTACGTGTTTTATAAAAATTCCAAATTGTGTATATTGAATTTTATTGGTTTCCTGAAGAAACCATCCTGAATAGTCTGGATAAGGAACTTGTTCTGGTAACTTTATTTCACTACCACCATACCTCCAAGAAACCCTTAAACCTTTTTTTTCAAGCTGAACAATCCAAGTAACTGGTCTTGGTACCTCCCAGCCAGGTACCTTTGCATATAAATGATTATCACTGACCCAGGGTTTAGTAATAGTTCGAATATATCTAGGTTCTTCAACACATATTTCTTCACAATATATCTGCACAGTTTCAGGCAAATCTACTTCAATTCCTATTCCTTCTGTTGTTTCAATATGAAATAAGCCCTCAATGCAATGTTCAGGGTCATATTGAATATTATTTTTAAAATTTCTTACACCTTTAGCAATAATGGTATATTCCATTAATACTTTTGGAGTTCCAGCGACATAATTTCCTTCTACTTGAATACCAATACACATTCTAACTGTTCTTTTGTCAATCTTTTTTATATCTGAAACATACCCATCTTCGAAACCAAAGTTATCATTAAGCCATTTAACTAAATCCGCATTTTTCCTTATTCTTAACATTTTACCCCCCAAAAAAGATATACCGTAGTTACGTGATGTATTTTGATTATCTAATCAGAATACCTACCTAATTATAATATTCCTTATTGATTCTCTAAATTCCTTGATTAATCTTATTAAACTAAACTGCTTCTTTAGTTGAATAAGAAAAATGGCTTTACTCCTTCTTGAAGTAAAGCACCCGTTAGTGAAAAAAATCTCGATAAAATAACAGGTTAATTTACCGATTTATTAAGTGCTTCTTTATTTCCAAATTTCCTAATAAAGAAAAAAGTAAAAGTCAGGATTGCACCCGCAATTATTCCGATTACGCTTAAATTTATTCCTGTACCAGTTGTAATACCATTTGCACGAAAAGAACCATTAGCAAAAATCGAAACGATAACGATGACAAAACCAACCCATTCAAAAATCTTATTTCTCGCCATTTCAAATCTCCCCCTTTTATACAAATTATAACATCATTCAAATTTTTCAAATAGTTACATTTATTAAACCCTTGTTCAACTAAACTGCTGCTTTAGTTCAATAAGAAAAATAAGTTATCTAAGCAGTGCATGATCATTAGCTAAGGCACCTGTTAGTAAAATACTCATAGCAAATTTGATATCCTTAATAAGCCATATAGCATTAGTAGAAGTCCTAAATAAAACAAAGTTGTTAATCCTGTAAAAGGGTCTAAAACAAAATCAAAAAACTCACTCCACTTTTCCTTAATAGAATTAGCTTTCTTTATGCTTTGTATGAAAATAAACAACGAAATAACTATACAAATAACTCCTGCAATTAAGGATAAAACACCCATCATTAAACCCACCTAGTTTATGTTTTTAAATCATTTTATTTAGAACTCAATCCAAAAAAGTTACCAACCGCTTCTTCAACTAAACTACTGCGTTAGTTTAAGTGTAACATTTCACATTGTACATAAAAATAGACCATCATTTTTTTTGATGGTCTTGTTTAACTAAAGCACGCGTTAGTTCAATATCCTTTATTTTTTTGAACCATTTAATCAATGATACAATTATGACCATAATGAATGTAATCGTTATAGAGTATTCCAAAATCTTAAAGATAAAATCTGGATAAGGAATTTCCCAACCCGAATGCATTCCATTAACATCCTCTGATGTTCCCGTTCTATCAACCAATACAAACAATGCCGAAATAGAAATAATAAAGGAATATATAGCCGTTTTTACTAAAGTTTTTTCCACGTTCCAATCCCCTTTAATCTTTTTCTCTACCTTACCATAAAAACCCATTATTGTGCTAAACTGCACCTTTAGTTTAATAAGAAAAAAGGCTTTACTCCTTCTTGAAGTAAAGCACCCATTAGTCTAACAAGAAGTATTTATCTAAAATCAATATCCTCTTCAAGTTCAGCTACCGAAGCTAATCGTTTAAAATTACTCAATATCGTATAGAAAAATTCTGAGTCCATCTTAAATCCCCCGCTTAGTGTATTACTTAAATATAAATTTAAATCTGAGTTATATCTAATGTTTGTAAGTGTATAGTAAATCACTAAATCTCCCTTGTTATTGTAGTTCTCAAAAGTAATATTAAAATCATTAGATGCCATCGCATTCAAACATATTTCCTGTTTCCTTGTTCTATCTAATTTTTCTAACTTATCAATAAAAGAAAGTAATTCATCCAGTGTAAACCAGACATTAATATTCCAACCATTAAATTTGTTATCTAAAATTTCAATTGAACAAGACAAGCTTGGTAAACGTTGATGTATATATTCTTCAAGTGTGAAAGTTATATGTGAAGTTTTATCATCAGAATAAATTCTAAAATCATAGTCAGTTATTGGGTTAAACATTTTCTCACCTCAAAAGTTCTTG
The DNA here is from genome assembly GCF_042885655.1 of Psychrobacillus sp. NPDC058041. NCBI lineage: Bacteria > Bacillati > Bacillota > Bacilli > Caryophanales > Bacillaceae > Psychrobacillus > Psychrobacillus sp. NPDC058041. The sequence continues at coordinate 232,425 of NZ_JBHVRO010000006.1, read as the reverse complement.
AAATTCAATTTTATTTTACCACTTCTTATTGAACTAACCTGCTTCGTTAGTTCAATAAGAAAAGGTCCGTCTAAGCAGCTCAAGGAACTTCGTAAAGCACTCTACCCCGTTTAGTTGAACAAGTTCTAAAAGAATTAATCTTTCTTGGTGTTCAGTAAATCAAATATTTTTTGAGCCGAACTTTCGGAAAGGGAATAGACAGTATGAGTATCTTTTATATTCATAATCGTACCCGATTCGTCACTTATCCAAAGGTAATAGTTTTCAGTGCCTATAATAACTTGATAGTCGGGATTAACTGTATTTGCAATACCAGGAACTTTCTCCGCACTATTGAAAGCGTTGATAAATTCTTCAATTTCTTCTGTTTTCGTAATTTTCATTGATGGATAAGTAATTGCTTCAGAGAAACCTATCATTTGAGCAATCTCAATTTTTTTTACATTATCCTTCGAAGCACATCCACCCATAAAGACCAAAAAAATTATTGTTAATAATACTTCTCTCATTTATATAGCCCCCCTAATTTATTGGTAGTATAAACACATACTTGGTTCACCCTCTACTTCAACTAACCTACCCCTTTAGTTCAATAAGAAAAAAGGCTTTACTCCTTCCTGAAGTAAAGCACCCGTTAGTTGAATAAGAGGAGAGTTATGAATTCATCAATTTGTTAAATTTTTTGTCGTAAAGACTTCGCTTTATAAAATCTGAACGCCAATAATCATATAGATCTTTTCGACTTGCTTTTAGAAAAGTTTTTAATACTTTCTTTAAATCAGAGTCATAGGGAAATGCGATGTCTTTACCTAAGTTGTAGCCTTTATTAAAGTAAAATGCTGCAGATTCGTAATCTTTAATTTCTTGATATAAAATGCCTATGAATATAAATCCACTAGCTAATTCTTCTACTTCGAAATCTTCGTTATTTAATTTGTAATTAAAAAACTCTATCGCTCTTAATTTTTTCTTCCTCGAAAACAAACCACATAATGAAATAGCTTGTGCTACCACTTCGTTATATTTTTTTGAAGGGTCTTTTAAATTGTAATTGTATTTCATTTAATCACCTATCTCCATATAAACCTTTTTACACTAACTTGCTGCTCTAGTTTAACATGAAAAAAGAGCCGTCTATGCAGCTCATTGATCTTTAACTAAAGCACCCGTTAGTTGAAGAAGCATAAATTTAAGATTACTCTTCTATTGAATTATTGCTATTAATACATAGTTCACTAGCTATCTCTTGTACCCTTTCAATGGTTACTCCGATTCTATATTCCACTGCTAAAGGATGGTCGGTTGGTTCGAGTTCAATATAAGGCCTAATTCCATTTGGTCTAAAATGAACCATTGCCTTTAAGTTCACAGTATCAGGATAACAAGGCAAGTCGGTAGATAACCAACCTATCATTGGTTCCAACAATTCTTGTTTGTCCCAGTGGGCATTTGTTTTATTAAAATTAGCTTCGCTTAATGATACCCATGCACCCCATATTAAGTGCTCAGCTGTACTGGTTATAGGAATTTCAATACATCCACGAATAAAGAAATGTTCATTGTCCATAATGCATAAGTCGTCATCTAATTCAAACCTGTCATTAAGTTCTTCAGGTGCAACATCATAATAATAAACTGGTGCAGGGCTTCCATAACTTGTAGGAAGTTCTTCATGATATTCCCCACAGCAATTACAAGTGTATCCCTTCAAACTTGTCATATTGCACCTCCAATAGATTAATTTTTATCCCTTACCTTGATGCCTTTTAATTATCTCAAAAAATCAAAACTCGTGCATTGGTATCTCGTTCCTTGTTCAACTAACCTGCCACTTTAGTTGAATAAGAAAAAGAGCCGTTTTACCAGCTCAGTGAACTTCAAGTAAAGCACCACGTTAGTTTAACAAGAAGTATTTATGTAAAATCAATATCCACTTCAAGTTCAGCTACCGAAGCTAATTGTTTAAAATTACTCAATATCGCATTGAAAAATTCTGAGTCAATCTTGAATCCACCGCTTAGTGTATGTGTATTACTTAAATTTACATCTGAATTATATCTAAAGTTTGTAAGTGATTAGTAAATCATTGTATCTCCCTTGTTATTGTAGTTCACAAAAGTAATATTAAATTCATTAGTTGTCATCGCATATAAACATATTTCCTGTTGTCTAGTTCTATCCAATTTTTCTAACTTACCAATAAAAGATAGTAATTCATCCAGTGTAAACCAGACATTAACATTCCAACCGCTAAATTTGTTATCTAAAATTTCAATTGTACAAGACAAACTTGGTAACCGTTGATGTATATATTCTTCAAGTGTGAAAGTTATATGTGATGTTTTATCATCAGAATAAATTCTGAAATCATAGTCAGTTATAGGATTAAACATTTTCTCACCTCAAAAGTTTTTAAAATTCAATTTTATTTTACCACTTCTTATTGAACTAACCTGCTGCTATAGTTCAATAAGAAATAATGCTTTACTCCTGTAAAACACTTCGTTAGATTAATAAAAGTTTCCCTAATTGCCAATTATAGGAGTTTTAATATAGATTATTGCAGTGATGACAAGCGTCATAACAATTTCAATCAGAATACAAGAATCGAAAAATATAGGTTATTATATTAAATATTTAACCTGATACTCCTAAAATAATGACCCAAACAAGCTGTTTTTTCCATCTTTCCGCTAATTTGTCGGTAAGCTCTTGGTCCTTATCAATATTTTTTAATTCCTTTTTAAAACGTAATATTTGTACTGATGCCCCAAGCATACATATTGCTGATATTAACCCGAAACCTTTAACCCACTCCATGGAATTTACCCCAATTCATAATTTAAATTAACAATAAGTATTGCCTATACAAGTTCCTTGTTCAACTAACCTGCTTCTTTAGTTCAAAAACAAAAAATGCTCTACTCCTTCTTGAAGTAAAGCACCCGTTAGTTGAATAACGTATCAATTCTTTTTTGCTCTTGTTCTAACAAAGCTTTGTACTTGTTAAATTTTTGTTTATCCTTTAAATGCTCTGCAAAATACATTGCTTTATAAAACTTTTCAAAAGAGTTATACTCTTTTTCAATTTCAATTAATGCTATCTTTAAATCTGTATTTTCCCTTAACCATTCTAATCCATCGATTAAAAATGATTTTTTAATATCAGTTAAAACTTCCTTAATATTCGAGCCGTTAGGTTTTATCCACCAAATATCATTTCGTTCCTTTTCAGCAGGATTATCAAAATGATGGGTGTAAATTGATTGGTCAATGTTACAGAATAAGTGTTTTTGTAGGTGGCATTGTTGGGATTTAGGTAGTAATTCACCTTTATTACCAATTTTAATTTCCCCGTCTTTAAATGGAATGAAGTCATAATATATCCCTAAATCAACGTGAATAGACATAGGTGACCATCCCGTCACATCCGAAAAATACTTTCCAACAGCACTTATGTCCAATACCCATATACAGTGGTCAATACAAGCCCAATTATGTCTTGTATTAACTTTATTAAAACTATTTTCTTTTAATGTTGGCGATAGAATTTGTCTAATTACCATATTTATTTCGGGAGAGCCAATCATTATTAATCACCTCTAAAAAAGTTTGTTCCCTCAATTATAAACTATTTCTTATTGAACTAAACTGCTTCGTTAGTTTAAGTGTAACATTTCACAATGGTTCGCTGAAATGTACCTGATGATTTGGACATAAAAATAGAAATAGACCATCGAAATGATGGTCTTGTTAACTAAAGCACCCGTTAGTTGAGTAAGATGTAATATTAAGCCTACTCTAATTCACCTAAAAACCAAATATCTCTTTTATAAATTTCCCCATCTTCATTGGTTATTTCTTCTTTAAATCCTAAGAAATTCATAACTTTTGGGATATTTTTTCTCCAATCACTCTCAAAAATTCTTTCTTTGGACAGAGGAATCCATTTTTGAAATTTGTCATTTCTATTAAAGAACCCCTCGAAGTGAGAATCACCAGCAAACACCATAATTTGAGAATCAAACAATGCTTGGAAACTAATATAAACAACCACTCGATACTTATCAGGAGTATTTGGTTTGATTTCAATCAAATGTTTAGCCCGTTCTAATAAAGTTTGAACACAAAGTCTCTTAATTCCAAAAGGAGTTCTATCGGAATCAATAAAACCTTGGGCGACTGGTAAATGAAGATGCCAATACCCATTGTAAAAATCCAAAGGAAAATCAGAAGTTTCCTCCCAGATTCGCTTTATCATATTTCTTGTTTTCCGCTTTAAACCCCTTAACTTCTTATTACGCATTTTTATCTCCTATCTATTTTCCATTCAATTTAACCTTTTTTTGTTTAGTATATTGTTACTAATTTTCCCCCTTTCCTTATTGAACTAACCTGCTGCATTAGTTCAATAAGAAAAAAGAGCTGCCTAAGCAACCCATGTTCTTTATCTAAAGCACCAGTTAGTTGAAGAAGCACCTTCTCTTTTATTACACATTATGGTCGTAATGTGCATCATAGTATAGTTTTCTTCATACGATTACTTGAGGTGAATAAAATGGAATTACTTTCTGAAAAGGATGCATTGAACTGGATACTTTATGTTCTTTACTTCGGATTTCCTATTCTAATAGCAATAAATTTAGGTGTATTAATAACTTTAATCCAATTAAAGAGAAGAAATAAAAGATAAAATATAACCCTAAAGGAACAGAGTAATTGTTCCTTCTCTTATTGAAGTAAAGCACCTCGTTAGTGAAAAAATATAGAAAATATAGCAATAAGATAGAAAGCAATCCCTAAATAAATACACAACTTTGTTATTGACGAAAATTTCTTTAAAGTTCTTTCGAGTTCGACCTTTCCCATAGCTTTTTTTTGAACTAATTTCTTTATTGTTTTTAGTTACATATAAAGTCCTATAAGTCCTGCTATTCCGATGAAAGTCGAAGAAATTAATATAAAAAATCGGTATAATTCCAATAATAACTCCCCTAAAACTTTAATTTTTTAAAACCCGTTCACTATAAATTCTAGTAGTGCGATTAGATTTTCTACTTAAACTAAACTGCTTTTTTACTTCAATAAGAAAAAAGGCTTTACTCCTTATTGAAGTTAAGCACCCGTTAATTGAAAAAAGAACTCAAAGTTATATCAAATCTGTTATTTACTAATATTTAGATTTTCCTTTTCTCTTGGGTTTTAATTTAGGCTTAATAAATATTTGGTCTATCAAACCAAGTATTATTGCTATTGACAAACATACTATTAGATTACCTGAAATAGCTATTGCAAAACCAAGTGCAAGGGCACCGTACCAACGTATATTTTCGATTAACTTCCTATACTTTTCCATATTGCACCTTCTTTTGATAATCAATAAAAAATCTCCAAACAACAGATTAAATATGCCTTTTTTTCTTTTGTTTGAACAATCGTATTTTACTATACCCATCCTTTTTTACATATGGAAATATAAGCCTCTATTTTATACTTATTGTTGAACTAACCTGCTTCGTTAGTTTAAAAAGAAAAAGCTACCCTCCTTACAGGCAGCCACTTGTTTAACTAAAGCATCAGTTAGCTTAAGTACATTTCTTCACAATATTTTCGTTAAGTTCACAAAGACTTATCGCATTCGCTTAGTTCCTTAGTTACTCACTTCCCATTTGAATTTTCCATTATTTTGCTTAAGTTGTTGTTTCACCAATTCTAATTCATAGAAACTTAAGTTTGTTTTTTCTACAATCTCTTCGTTTGATTTACCTTCATTTAAAAGTGCTCTTGCTTTCTCGTATCTTGATACCTCAAACTCAAAATAACCATGATATAGTTTGAGCTGCTCTCTTATGTCCTTTAATTCCACATAGCTTGTTGGTATCAATCGAACAAGTTCTTCATCCGTTTTTCCTAATTGAATCAGGCTTCTTGCGATTCGATACCTTTCATTTACAGTTCCTGTACCATAACCCAGACTATACCCGTCATCCCAAGCGGTATCATAGCATTCTTTACAATGAAGGCATTTGTCTTGGTCTTTCTTAACAAAACCTGTAAGAATGATTACAGAAATTAATGCTATAAGAAAAAATGTTTGTTTCATAAAGCCACACCTTTTTATCTTAGTATGACCTGTTAGTTCACTAAAGAGTCTTAAGTGTAACATTTCACAATGGTTCGCTGAAATGTACCTGATGATTTGGACATAAAAATAGAAATAGACCATCGAAATGATGGTCTTGTTAACTAAAGCACCCGTTAGTTGAATAAGAAGAGTGGAACAAATGCTTATTAAAGCTTGCAACAAATCCAACTATTCAACCAATGACTTATTTAGGACGTCATAAACTTCAATCAGTATACAGAATTCGGAAAATATATGTTATTAAACTAAATATACATCCTGAAAAGAAAATTATAACGACCCATCTAAATCGTTTTCCCCATTTTTTTGCTAATTCAATAGTCAGTTCTTGGTCTTTGTCAATCTTTTTAAATTCCTTTGTAAAACTTAATAATTGTACTAATGCTCCTAGGTAACAAATTATTGATATTAATTCTAAAGCTTTGACCAATACCATTGAAACTCCACCTTATTTATCTATTGTTGCACTAAAACCGTTCTAATGTCATTGTAATGTCTTTTACCCACCAAATAAACTGGGAATTAAAGGGGTTTCTCAGAATAGGACTGTTCTTCTTGAAGTAAACTGCTGCGTTAGTTTAAGTGTAACATTTCACAATGGATCGCCGTAATCTACTTGATGTTTTGGACGTAAAAATAGACCATCGAAATGATGGTCTTGTTTAACTAAGCACCCGTTAGTTGAGTAAGGCAATGACGTTTATTAATCAAATTAAATTGCACCCAATTGTTGAGGATATTAAAGTGAAATTTTGAAAACTTTACCTTTTCTTGCAAATAACTGATTATCACTACTACTTGTATATTCTCCTATTTCTGTTCCTAGGCGGCTGTACAACGTGAATACCTTTTGATGACTTGATTTTACATAAATTGTTTTGAAATTTTTAGATTTATAATAAGGCATAATAATATCCCTAAACCATACTTGACCATTCCCTCTACCTTCTTGTGATATATGAAAATAGTTAAATATCAATACATCATTATTATTTTCACTTATAGGTATAGGTTCTTTGAAAAAGGTTTTATAGTCGATGTTTCCTCTATTAACTAGAGCAATCCCTAAATATTTTTCATCCTTCATCATTAGATGGAAATCCATATTCATATCTTTATTATTTCTAATATTCTCAATTAAGTTGCAACAATGATATACTTCATTATAATCATCCCACTCATTTTCTGCTTTAAACAACAAATTTTGTATTATTGGTGTAAGATAGTTGCTGTTAAATTCGGATGTTACTCCAAAACTAATACCATTTATATTATGAATAATCTCCAAATAATCTCCCCTTAGTAAATAAAGTTTTAAAGTATGTCTCATTATTTTACCATCTTACAGTTATTAAACAATCTTGCTCGATTGTTTAGAACAAGTTAAACAACACTATTAAACTAACCTGCACCGTTAGTTTAAGTGTAACATTTCACAATGGTTTGCCAAAATCTACTTTATGTTTTGGACGTAAAAATAGACCATCGAAATGATGGTCTTGTGTTTAACTAAAGCACGTTTAATCATTAAGATCCAAAATTCTTTCCGAATGCACTTCTAAATCTTCGCTATTTAAATTGGTGACTTTAATTTTATAAGTACCCGGACTAATTGAACCATATAGATTGCCGTCAGATTTACTTTTACCCTTTGAACCTTCCAAGACATTATAAATTCCTGTATCTATAAACGAACCACTACTATCCAATTTTAAAAGACGATATTCAACTATTGCTTTTGTCCGTTTTGATTCTGAAGTTGTACTTTGTTTAATATTATCCAATTTCAACTCATCAACATATTTTGTTATTACAAATTCCTCAGTACTTGCAGAAGTTGCAATATTATTCAATTGCCAGATTATATTATTGTCTTCCGCTTCATTCTTTGCAGCTATTGAATTTGATAGTCCTATATATAGTGAAAAAAGAATAAGTATTGACGAATAAATCATTATCCCAATATATTTTTTCATATTCCCACCCCCATTCAAAAGTTTTTAATTAATCACTATTTCTATATAACCCCAAAAAACTCCTTCTTGTTCAACTAACCTGCACCTTTAATTTAAGTGTAACATTTCACAATGGATCACCGAAATCTACAAAATGTTTTGGCCGTAAAAATAGACCATCAAAATGATGGTCTTGTTTAACTAAAGCACCCGTTAGCTTAAAAAGAAATGCTTATTTAGACAACAGATGTAATAACAATGTTCTTGTTTGTTCAAAGTTTTTATATTCCCGAAAGAAATCGTTATAGGTTTCAATTTTGTCTTCAAAAAACTTATATTGTTTAAAGAAATCAAAGAAAGACTTCCGCAACATCTCAATTTGACCTTGTGGGATTTTATTTGTTTTGCCTGCTAAAACATAACTTAAAGTTCCAGCTATATTCATACAGTAAGTATCAAAATCACCCGTTAGATTATCTTCTTCATCAGATAAACTTAAAAAATTTTTTCGAAAATCTTCTTGTATTTTATCTGTATCCCTGTATGGAAATGGCTTATCTAATTCGTTTTTAATTTCATTTATTTGTTTTAAAATATTGTCCATATTTTCACCCTTTGAAGTATGTCATTTACCTATTTTATCACGCTTCCTTATTCAACTAACCTGCTTCGTTAGTTCAATAAGAAAAATGGCTTCACTTCTTCTTGAAGTAAATCACTCGTTACTTTAATAAGTTAAAAAGATTATACTAATGCTAATTTTCAATTATATACTTTGCCCAATGACCAATTTCATTATCGTTAGGTTCAATCAAAAGTTCATCAGTTGAGGTTGCTTTATCAGGATTATTTACATCGTTTAGATTTTCCCATACAGACTCACATTCACAACAACAAAGAATTAGCTTGTTTGAAACTGCCTCTTTTTGTATTTCAACCCAACCTTGATTACAGATTACACACCATCTAACTTTGTTTTTATAGTAATTGTTTATCATAACGCACCTACATTAGATTTTTTTATTTGATATTAAAAATACCTTCTTTAACTAACCTGCGGCGTTAGTTTAAGTACATTCTTTCACAATCTTTATAGTGATAGTAACATAAGTTTCCATTGAAGTTACACATTATTCAGGTTCAAATCAACCGAAAACAACCGATTTTCAATCGTTTTTGCGTTAATCCTTCTTATAACAACCCCACCGTAGTCTAATAACCTCATTATTCTATATAACTAAAAACCTTATGAAGAAGTCCTTTATTAAATTTTAATACCAACCACCACAAAAATTTTAACTCCAATAAACCATTTCCAATTTCATTAAAGTATTGCAAATAATAAATCATTTTGAATAACACCATCTATACTGAGCACATTAAACTCTAGGAGGTGACGATACCATGGTAAAAAAAACTAAACCAAACTTTAAGAAGAAAGAACCTAATTCAAGAAACAACAATCATGAAGAATTTGCGGAAGATCAAGATTTGAATCAAACTAAACGGAAAAACGCACAACAAAATAACCAACAGAATCGATAATGAAACTATAATATGATTTAAATAGCACAATTTCATCTAATCAATAATTTAAAAGGTCATAAATAGAATTGTATTCACTAAGTGCTATATTAAAAAAAAAGCTCAGACGAATCAAATTTTTGGGTATTATCCCAATTCGATTTATCTGAGCGTTTTGTTTTTACTTCTATTATTACAATGAGGTAGCAGAGGAGACGTTGTTGAATATTATTCATCTCTTCAATGATCCCCCAGTGAATGAGTACTCCTTAAAATACACACATTCCTGGTGTTAGGTTATTGGTTCATTTTCTGCGATTCAAGTATTTTTCTTGATTCCACCAAATACTGCGGAGCGTCCAAAGGGTCTCCTGGGATAATCTCAATGATGCAAAGCCGGCTGTGGCATTCTTTTTCTGCTTGTTTCATGGCCTGCTCTAACTCTTCTACGGTTTTAACTGTAGCTGTATAGGCGTCCCCTCCAAATGCCATTGGCAGTTTGGTATAATCCCATTTGGGAATGACGTTGTATTTCTGGTTCAGGGTGTTTACGTTTAGATACTTTTCAACAATATATTGTCCATTGTTTAAAATAAAGATGATTGGCTTACAATTGTGTTCCAACATAGAACTGATTTCCTGTGCGGTTAACTGGAGGGAACCGTCTCCTGTAAATAGTAGAACCCTCCGTTCTGGTGCGGCGACACAGACGCCAAAAGCTGCTGGGGTTGCGTATCCGATAGATTGCCAGCCGCCCTGTGTGACATACGTTACATTTTTGCGCAGCCTGACCTGTGAAAACCCGTGCTGCAAGGTGCCAGTTTCCACAACAATCACATCATTGTCTTTGATAAACTGTTGAAACATTGGATAATAGTTTGCTGCCAACAACGCGTCGTTAGTCTGTCCCTGTGTCTGGCTATAGGAAAATGTGGCTTGGTTGACCTGGCTGCTTTGTTTGGCATTCAACTGAATAAGCGAATTTATCATATCAACTGCCAGTATATTCTGGTACATCGCTTCCCCGATTATTACGGTGTTCGGCTGAATTTGAATTGTCTTCGTAAAATCCACTTTAGCTGTAAAGTTTGCCGTATTTGTGTCAGCCCAAACCAATCCTACCGCAATTACGCATTGTGCATTTTCTACTGTATTTCGTACAGTTTCCTCACCACAGCTGCCTACGTAAACGCCGATATAATTGGGATGTGTTTCATCAAACGCCCCTTTTCCGTAAACAGTAGACGCAACAGGGATATTCATTGTTTCAACCAATTGTTGCACTGGCTTCTCAAGATGAAACCGCATGACCTTTACATCTGCCAACAAGACTGTATTATTACTTTGATCTAGAAGTTGTTTGGCATGTGCTACCGCCTGCTGTAAAGATGTTTGGCTAGTAACTGCGGCAGACAATTCCACTGTGCTGACGGCAATTTCCTTAGATAACAAATCATTCGCAATCATTATATATACTGGTTTCTTTTTTGTTTGTGCGATGTTTAAGGCTTTCGGGATTTCATCCGATGCGTTTTCCAGTGTAATGGCGGTTGTATAGGCGGAAATTGGTTCGTATACCTTTTGAAAGGTCCTGAAATTTCCATCCATCAGAGAGTGGTGCATAAACTTATGTTCTTTTTGGTCAGGAGAGGGTGGCGCTCCCACGATATGCACAACAGGAACATTTTCGCTGTTTGATCCAGCAATAGCGTTACAGGCACTGAGTTCGCCAACTCCGAACGTAGTAACTAGTGCGGCAATTCCTTTCAAACGCGCATATGCATCAGCGGAATAACCGGCATTTAATTCATTCCTATTGCCTATAAAGGTAATCTCTGGATGTTTTTCGAATTCATCCAAAATGGTAAAATTGTAATCTCCAGCTACGCCAAAAACCTCTTTAATCCCAGCCTGGCTTAGACAACGGCATAAAAAATTGCCTAATGTTATTTTTTCCAATGTGTAAAACTCCTCTCGAATGTTTCATTGATTAAAATTCCCAACTCATAACTTTTTATGTATTCAGGCGAATAGCGGCATCAATTTAGTCTTAACGGAGATGTTTGTAAAATAATGAGATAAGCCGTTTAACATATTAGACATGGTCCAAAATGTTAAACGGCTTATTGTTATTGAAATTATTTAATTTTAGTTTAGATAAAACAAACATCTACATTAATGACATGATTTTTTCTAACTCAGACCACTGTTTCATACGAGGTAGATCTACATGTTGATTATACGACTGGTCCATAATATAAACTTTCGTCGCAATTTCAATTAGAGTTTCAAGTACTGCTGGTTTATCGTCAAAATAGAAATCTAATTCTAGCTCTTTAATAGTTGCAATTTTTTCATCGTCTTGCATGCCACAGTAAAAATGATCATCTTGCACAGGGAAGCCTTGTGCTTTCATCCACTCGCGCGTTTGCATACAATATTTTATGGGACGTGATGTTATATAAAATATTTCATGTCCGTCTTTTACTAATTGCTGTAACGTTTCAATTGCTCCTTCAAATGCTGGGCAATCTGTAAAATATATTTCTTCCATTAAGCTAACCCACATTGCATTACCAGCTTCTTTTTCAAGTCCGAATGCTTCATGGATTTCGACAGTATTAATACTTTGAAACACGTCTAAGCCAATATTTTGATTTAGTTTTTTATTGTATAAATGAAAGGCATGTTCTCTTAAATTAATTAATGTGTCATCAATATCAAAACCAAATTTCACGTAAATTCTCCTACTCCTTAAGCCAATACGACAAATTGGGACGCAAAAGACTGTTCTTTCTCAATTTGAATCGCTTGAATCTTTTCTACTTCTTTTTTTCTTTTAGTTGCACAATCCAATAAATCAATTTGCGATACATAATTTTTATCAATAAGAGTTGCTAGAAAGTCTGCATCTTTTAATGCGCTATTTAATCCGAAAGCCCCTGTTGGTGTCATGGTATGTACTGCATCACCTATTAATATTACACCATCTTTTCCCCAGCTTTCACTCGAAGAACTGTACACATCTAATAAGACAAAATCCTGCCAAGATTTAATATGCTGGTGGACGGTTTCTTCAAGCTGTGGAAATGCTTCAACTAATTGTTCAATAAACGGAGTAAAAGGTTGCTTACGTAACTTAGGATAGGAACCTTCTTCAATATTCCAACCAATTTGTATGAAACCTTTCGCTTGGGTAAATAGAGATAATTGTTTATCCCCTATAAGTGCCATTTTAATCGATGGAGCCCAATCTTTAGGTGCAGGTATTCTAGCCCAAAGTAAATCAAATCCATGCTTTCGAATTGTCACATCAATATCTGCTTTTTTTCGAACAGTTGAATATCTACCATCTGCACCGATGATTAGATTGCTTTCGATCACAACTTCTTCTCCATCTCTTACTGCTTTGACACCACAAAAGTTTCCTGAGTTATCTTTTAGCAACTCTACTACTTTCGTATTCATCATACAACTAAAAGTAGGGTATTCCTGTGCTGCCTGCAACAACACTGTTAACAGATGCGTTTGTGGCACATGGATGCCGAGATGTCCGACTTTTGGATCGGGTAAAATCGTTTTAAATGGGGTTCCTTCGTGCCAATATTCTAGCTGTTCCATACGAAGTAATCCTAACTTTTCAATTTCTTCAAAAAGACCGTGTTTTTTTAAAATTGCTTCGCCTTCTTCGTTTAAATGTTCCCCGCGAAATGCTTTTCCTACTTCTTGTTGCCGTTCTAGTAGCATAACGGAAACATTTTTCTTAGCAAGTAAATATGCAAATAGTACACCTCCTGGCCCGGCCCCTACGATGCATACATCTACTTTATTATTCACTTTTTATCACCTTGCTTTGGATATGCTGTAATCCGAATATCTTCACCAAACTTCTCGATTTCTTCAAATGATACCCGCATTGCAGCATCCATTGTTTCTACATCATCACCAGTAAACGGTGTTAATGATTTTCCTCCACCTAATACCTTAGGTGCTATATAAATGAAGTATTTATCAATTAATCCTGCTCTTAAAAACGAGGCATTTACTGCTCCTCCACCTTCAACGAGCACATCAGTAATCCCACGTTTATATAACTTTACAAGCATTTCTTGTAAATTCAATCCATTGCCTTCACGTGACACATAAATAAAAGAAACACCTTTTTCTTCATACAGCCTTACAAGTTCTGAATCTGCATCAATAGTTGTGACAATAATTGTATCTGCCTCGTCGGTTTGTATTACATTTGATTCTAGTGGTGTACGTAAATGGCTATCTAAAATAATGCGAGTCGGGTTTTTCCCTCCACCTTCAGGTAATCTAGTCGTTAGGGATGGGTTATCCGCTAATACTGTCCCCACACCTACTAAAATAGCATCTACTTCATTACGAAGTAGATGAACATCTGCACGTGCAGCTTCACCTGTTATCCATTTTGAATGACCAGAATGAGTCGCAAGCTTACCATCTAGTGTCATTGCAAATTTTGAAATGACAAAAGGGCGCTCTGTGATCATGTTATGAACAAAGCGTTCGTTGAGTCTTTTTGCCTCTTTTTCTAACACACCAACATCTACTGCAATGCCAGCGTCAAGTAGCATCTTAATACCTCTTCCAGCCACTTCAGGATTTGGGTCCTGCATTGCTACAACAACACGAGATACTTCTGATTCTTTCACAAGCTTCGCACATGGTGGTGTTTTGCCGTAATGAGAGCATGGCTCTAAAGTAACGTACAAGGTCGCTCCTTTCGCATGCTCTCCTGCCATATTAAAAGCGTGTACTTCTGCGTGAGGCTCACCTGCTTTACGATGTAGCCCTGTTCCAACAATTACCCCATCTTTTACTATGACAGCCCCAACGATTGGATTCGGATTTGTTTTACCTTTTGCACTTGCAGCTAAATCAAGGGCAAGGCGCATATAATCTTGATCATTCTTCATCGCCATGCACTCCTTAAACGTTTATTGTCGGTTTTTCTTCTTGAATATGTCCTGACTTTTGCACTTTTGTTTCTAAATAGAAACGATTTGTATCTGTTAATCCACCCCAAAGTGGTACATGGTGATCTGCTAATAACCCATGAGCCTTTAGTGCAGAAAGCTTTTTCGGATTGTTTGTAATTAGTGTAACTGGTTTATCTCTTAATGCTTCTAACACACGAATCGCATCCTCGTATGAACGTGTATCATCTTCAAAGCCAAGTGCATGATTCGCTTCCACAGTGTCATACCCATCCTCTTGGAGTAGGTACGCTAATGATTTAGAAAATAAACCGATGCCTCGTCCTTCGTGGTCTGCTAAGTAAAAAATTGCTCCACAGCCATGATTCGCAATCATTTTCATCGATTCATGCAACTGATAGCCACAATCGCAACGCTGACTACCAAAAATATCACCTGTATGACAAATACTATGAAAACGAATGAGTGCATCATCTTCGTGTGCAAAGTCACCAAAGACTAATACCGATGATTGCTGTCCAAAAGCTAAATCTGATTTTGCAAGCAAGTCAACAACCTCTTCTTTAGAAAGCGAAGCATTGACTTTTAACCATGAATACCAGTTAAATGTTGCGGTAAAATCACCTTGTTTAATTGGCAATTTTACAGGGCCAACTAAACATAATTTCTCCTTATCAGTTATTTCAATTAATTTCATTTTATCTTGTAAAATATCCATTGTTTCTTTTAATATAGTCATCTAATTCTCACCAATCTTATAGTTTAAACAGATATTCATTCTACCACGAATCATCTGTCTTCTATTTGTCTATTAAATCATTTTCTGAAACCTTCACTTACATAACGTAACCAAGTATATAATTACAAGCACTCAGAGTCAAATGATATACACTTACTGCAAATAGCATACTAGAATCATTTATTTTATGCAAAAAGTTAAGATAATAATTGGACAAAAGCCGCAATGATTCTTTCATTTTAATGCACTTCACTTCAATTCGATCTTATCACATTAACTGACTAAGCTTTAAAACTACAAATTAAGTCTCCATGCTTTATTTGGATAATAAAAAAAGTATTGTCTCTAAAAGCAAAAAGTAGAGGAGGAACTTAAAATTCCTTCACTCTACTCTAGTTTTCATTCTTAGAAAATTATTGAAAAGGCAAATTTTTTCTTACTTATGTACATCATTGGATTTTTCTATTGTAAAAGAATTACTCGTTATTAATTCAGATCCTTCTTCATGTAATAATGCTTATGCTCTCTGCCGACATTATCCAAGCATCCATATACTTCATAACCATGTTTTTGATAAAATTCTAACGCCTGAAAACTCAGTGTATCGAGCTTAATGAAGTCACACTGACTATCTCGTGCAATTTGTTCGGCTTCTAATAATAGTTTTGTTCCAAGTCCGGATTTTCGTAAATTCTCATCGACCATTAATATTTGAATCTCTAGCCAATTCCAGCATACTTCCCCTATTATTCCACCACGTACAGTATTATTTTCGTCTCTTATAAACAGAGTTATCTCTTTATATCTGCCTTTTAACTCTTCGGGAAAATGCTTCAAATTGTATTGATATAACTCATTATTAATATATCTATTACCTTCTTTATCTGCCTCTTTTGTGATGTGAAAATTCATTATTTAATTCTCCTCTGTCATTAATTCATTTCTTCCATTGTAGTATGTAGTTACAAGTTTAGCTGCACTTTGATCAGCAATTATTGGATACTCGTAATCTAGTTCTACTGCAATTTGTTGGGCAACTTTTCTATAAAGATCCATCGTGTGAAATAAAGCTTCCCATACACTTTCTTCATTATACTTTCCATAAATCCCCTTGAATTCTTGAACTACCTTTTTATCTGCCCATTCTTCAAAAAATCTTACATCATGCCAACTTTGCTGATTTGTACTATTCTTCATCTTTGATTGCAACTTCACAAATTTTATCAACAGTCGCTTCAAATATTCATCACAGTTAGACTTTGCAACTAATAACTCTCCGCGGCGTAATTTCTTAGCCACATAAACTGCATGGAACCAAAAATCATTTACATCGTTTTTAAATTCACTAAACTTAGGTACTTCTTTGTTTTTTATCACGTAGGAAGTATTATGAAAGATTTCAGTAATGGAATCTTTATCAAGTAATACCTTTACTCCACGTGCAATTACACTTTGCACTTCTTCACTATTTAAAAAAGTTTTAGCTACTTCTAATTTCAAGAAATTAAAGTCTACGCTACTTGCTCCATCAAACATAACGCGTCTTTCTATTAAATTTCCAACTGGAGTTCCTTCTAAAAATGATATTTGAGGATTTCCAAAATTACAAATCCACTCTTCATCTCTCAACCATTTTTCAACATCTGAAGATACAATTACTAAGTCCATATCTGACCATTCATCTGCAGGTTTATCACTCCGAGCCATTGATCCAACGACAAAAATGGCGCGAATATCATCTTCACTTTCTCCCCATAGTATCACTTTATTCATTATTTCCTTATAATCGCTCATATGATTTCCCCTTTGCTCTTCATTGTTCAATGTTTAACCCTTCTACCCAATCTACAAAAAATAGCTGTTCAAATTTTACGCTTCTTTCTATTCTTTTAGACGCAGAAGCGTCTTTCCATATCAAAAATTACGTGAAAACTCTTTTCAGCTCTTGTAAATCATCAATAACTAGTTCTGCCTGAGAAAGTTCAGCTTCTTGCGAAAAATCAAATCTACATCCAATTGAAGTTAATCCATTCTTTTTAGCTGCGTTAATATCTGATAACCTATCCCCTATTACTGCACCTTCTCGAATCTCATACTTCTTCAGTATAGTAGAAACTAAATCGGCTTTGTCATCCGTTTGTACTTGCTGAATGCTAAATGTTTCAGTAACCCACTGATCCAACTCATAATAGTCTACAATCGCTTTTAAATACTCAATTTGACCATTACTTGCAATATAGATGGAGTAGCTATTACTTTTAAGATAGCTGAATACTTCCACCACATGAGGATATAAGGCTCCTTTTCCTTCTTTAATATTTGCTATTAATTGATCATGAAAAAACTCGTTTGCCAATTCATGAACTTCCTTCGAATAATTTGGTAATAAGTTTTCCCACACTACAGGTAATGGAACTCCCATAATCTCACGATACTTCTCTATTGGGGTTTCTTTATCCCATAGTTTTGATTCTCTCAAATAGTTAAAAGTATTTTCAAGTGATATTTCTAAGATCTTGTCCGTTTGAAATAACGTACCATCCATATCAAAAATTAATGATAATTTCATTTTTTTCTCCTTTATTCTTATGTACTACACTCTAATACGTTTATAGAAGAAAATGGTTGCAAATAAAAATCCGAAAAGAAAGATTTCCACTTTCAATTCGGACTTTTTAAAGGTTACGCTACTTAAATCCCAGCTGTATTCATTAACACTATTCGCCAACCATCTGGATCTTCAATTGTGATACCCGACTTTTCCCAATACGAATTTTCAGGGGTTACTATATTGTACCCCATTCCTTCTAACCTATTTTTTATCACTAAAATCTCTTCAATATTCGGCATATAAAAAACTAGCAAATTGTCTTTAGACGGAGCTGGACAAGGACTGCCTTGATCATGCTGAGTAAACTCTAAATGATAGTCTGCATTTGGTAGACCAATCATTACACCATCGTAGCCTTCATGCCCAGTAAAAGAGCCAATTCTCTTTAAACCAAGTCCTTCACAATAAAATTTTGTTATTTCCTTAATCTGATCTGTAGGACGTGCCACTCGAATTTGTGCTACTTGCATATTTGTAGGCCATGTATATTGCATAGAACCAATCCCCCTTTTTTGTTAATTTTATCATTTAAAATTAAGGGACTAACTCATACATTTGAATGAATTGTTGTTTTTAGACTTTGTTATTTTCCAAATGCAAATATCAAATCTGTTTCACAAACTAACTTTCCATCAACGGTAGCGATACCTTTTCCTTTTCCAATAGGTCCTTTTAGACGTGTAATCTCTACTTCCATTCGAAGTTGATCTTCTGGTTTAACTTGCTGTTTAAACCGACAATTATCTATGCCAGCTAAAAGTCCCAGTCTCCCCTTGTTTCCATCTGTAGTAAGCATTATTATTCCACTTAGTTGAGCTAGTGCCTCTACAATTAATACACCTGGCATTACAGGATAATTTGGAAAATGCCCATTAAAAAATTGTTCATTCACTGTCACATTTTTTATTCCAACAGCTCGTTTTCCTTCCTCTAATTCTAGTATTCTATCCACTAAAAGAAATGGATAACGATGTTTAATAATTGATTGAATTTGTTGAGTGTTTAACATTCTTAAAACCTCACTAACGATATATTTTTTTATTTACCATATTATATCACTTAGTATTAGTACCTAGTATAAAAAAGTGTTATTTGTTTTTAGATCATTGATTATCTCTCTTTGCCATTGATTGAAAAACTGCTTTACAGAGGGAACAAATGAAATAGCACCATTCGAGAAATAAATCCTCAAATGGTGCTACCATGTGTCACAAGTATGTTTTTAGAACTTTAAATAACTTTTCAAAAGTAATCGATGCATTTAAGAATCTGTAATTGTAATCAACTTTTACCCTTAGCTTCTAAATAGCCATTTAAGTAAACTTTTCCCCTGTTCATGAGTTATCTGTTCATCGGTAATTGCCTTCAATATAGAACGCCAAGATGAAAGTACGACAATATCAAGCGGAAGGTTTTCTTTTTTTAGCATGTTTGTTAAAAACTCCTCTATCATATCTTGATGAGTATATGGTTTTTCATCGCTCAGAAGTTTACAAAGGTTCATTTTTACTGCAAAATTTAAACCTGTAACAAGCGCTGCCTCCAATGCCTCTTTCTCTTGATCAAATAAAGAAGCTGCTCCCTCCATTCTATCTATAATTCTTTGTTCCATATCGTTTCTTATAATTTCATACAGTTTTGCTTTAGAACCAAAGTGGTGATAGACGGCGCCAGTTGTCATATCTGCCATTGCAGCTAGCTCTGCAATATTAACCGCTTTGTATCCCTTCATACTAAATTCTTCGATCGCCACTTTAATAATTTTATCTTTGTTTGAGCCTGGTATAGGTATCCAATTTTTCATACATTCATCATAACATGTCCTTTACTTTACGTAAATATATTACGCTTGACATAATATCGTTACGTAATACATAATTAAATTATCCGAAAAATAAAAACATTGGAGGAAAGTATATGAAATTAGTATTTATGGATTATCCAGTTGAAAATCTAAAGGAATCACTTGCTTTTTATCGTGATGTATTAGGTTTTGAAGAAGCGTGGCGAGAAGGAGATCATACCGTTGCATTAAAAATGCCAGGCTCAGAAGTCCAATTAATGATAGAAAATGATGAGGAAGGTTTAACTCCTGGAGCAGTATTTTTAGTGGATAGTGTAGATCAATACTTTGAGGAAAATAAAGACAGACTAAAGTTCATTAAAGAGCCTATCGATATTCCTCCTGGTCGATACGCTATCTTTCAAGACAACTCCGGGAATCTATTAAGAATCTTAGACTTTAGTAAAGAATAACAAAAAAAATAATGCCAGATTTCTAAAGTCAAATC
Source organism: Psychrobacillus sp. NPDC058041 (assembly GCF_042885655.1). NCBI lineage: Bacteria > Bacillati > Bacillota > Bacilli > Caryophanales > Bacillaceae > Psychrobacillus > Psychrobacillus sp. NPDC058041. Next base: position 212,196 of record NZ_JBHVRO010000006.1, on the reverse strand, counting down.
TGGCATTGCAGCTTAGTTCCTTAACTTCATAACTAATTGACCCATTATATGCAAATAATTAACGAATCAATAAATCGCAATGATGATAAAGAATATGGAAATCACTAACCTCCATATATAAAACTGGAACCTTTACATTTGAGAAAATAAGTACCGGATAAAATCTTTTATCTATTTTACTTTGTTGCTTTTCTCCTCTCCTACATTTTTAATTCAAATATTTTATATAATAATCACACTCATTATCTATATGCATTCCCATCTGCTCATACAATGCTTTTGCATTATAGTTATTAGTTGCTGTCTGTAATGTAACAAATCTTGATTTCTCTTCTTCACAAAATTGAAAAGCCTCTTTCATAAGTGCTTTTCCTACTCCTTCCTTTCTATAAGCTGGATCTACAAACAAATCATTTAAAATGAACGCTCTCTTCATGGCTACTGAGGAAAAAAACGGATATAATTGCACAAAACCAACTGGTTTATCTTCCAAGTATGCAATATAAATAACAGATTCCTCATTTTGAATTCTTGCTAATAAAAAGTTTTTTGCCCCTTCTTCATCGCTAGGCTGTCCATAAAACATACGATACCCGTTAAATAGTGGAATGAGATCCTTTAGACATTTAAGATTCCCTTTTACAATTTTCATATCAATACCTTCTTTATAAATGAGTAGCACCATTTATTAAACCCCATCTTACTTTCATAGAAACGATGTGCATCATACCTCTCAAGACCTGATTCTAAAGCAACATAAGCAAAGTGATATTCTTTTGCGTACTTAAAAAGAGCATTCATAAGGCTTTCTCCATATCCTTTTGACCTCTCGTTTTCATTTGTCACAAAATCAAGTACAAATAAGTGTTTTTCATTGTAAAAGTTAAGACGTTCTTCAAAACCAATAAATGCTTTATATGTCCCATCCACAATAACCCATCCTTGATATGTTGGCATTTGTTTTAAGAGTTCAGAATACCGATCTTCTGATAAATGGGGTCGCAATTGTTGAATAAGAGGATATGCGGATTTCCAATCTTCATTTGTCTCTAAAATTTTTATTTGCATTTTTTTCACTCCTTTCATATAGTATTAAAAACAAATGACATTATAAAAAGATACAGTTTCAGCTATTTCGATATGTCAGTTAGAGGTGCAGTATGAGAGAGTTAATGATACATTTACATGAAAGCAGTCCAAAATATAAGCAAATTTACCTTTCCATTCGATTACTTATTGAAAATAAAGAGCTCCAGCCTAACACCAAACTTCCTTCAATTCGTCAGCTTGCTGAGATTTTACATGTTAGTAGAAATACGACACTTGTCGCATATGAACAATTACTTGCTGAGGGATATATTAGAAGTGAGCAAAAAAGAGGATATTTTGTTGAAACTTTCGAGTCAGTCGATATACATACCCCGACATTACATGCCGAAAAGTACATATCTGAAGAAACTAATATTAAGGTGGATTTTCGAGCAGGATCCGTTGATCAACATGCATTTCCTTTAAAAGCTTGGAAACAATGTGTCAACGAAGTGTCGAAGGATGGTATTGTATATATGTACGGTGAACAACAAGGAGATAGATTACTAAGAGAAAAAATTGCATTATATTTATTGCAATCTAGAGGTATCCGAACTTCTGCTGACTCTATTGTGATTGGTAGTAGTACACAACAACTATTAATGAACTTAAGCTTTATATTAAAGAAAGAGTATTCTTCAATTGCCGTCGAGAACCCTGGCTATGATGGTGCTCGTGCTGTTTTTCATCTTAATGGATTTCAAATTAATCCTATTGAAGTAAAAGAAAAAGGATTATGTATGAAACAGCTTGAACATACTGATTCAAAGCTTGTGTATATTACTCCATCACATCAGTTTCCTACAGGTGTGACATTACCTATCGCAGAACGACTAAAAATATTAAAATGGGCGCATTCACAAAATGGCTATATCATTGAAGATGATTATGACAGTGAATTTCGGTATCAACAACAGCCAATCCCGGCTCTATTATCGATTCAACAAGAGGCACGAGTCATTTATATTAGTACGTTCTCTAAAGCTTTTTTACCGTCGATTCGCTTAAGTTATATGGTTTTACCATCTGAATTATTGGATCAGTATCATCAACAATTCGCTACTTTTGAACAAACAGCTTCTAGCATTCATCAACGAACAATGGCTCGTTTTATGGAACGTGGACATTGGGATTCACATATTCGGAAAATGCGTGCAACATACAAAAGAAAAATGCATGCACTCGTTTCTTCCTTAAACTTCTCTTTTGGTAATGCCATTAGCATTATAGGACCGCAATCTGGATTATATATATTAATTCAATTACAGTCTTCTGATAGTGAAGAAAGACTAATACAATTAGCAAGTGACCTAGGTGTTAAAGTATATCCAACTTCACATTTATTTATTGGTAATCATCCACAAGAACCAATGCTTCAACTAGGTTTTAGTAATCTATCAATCGATGAAATTCAGCAAGGTGTTCAGCTTTTAAAAAAAGCATGGATGATTAATTAACGTATACAAAATAACTTTTCTTCTTTCATATTTCGACTAGTGTTTATTTCTAATATTACAAATATATTAAATTTATGATTCCCTACGTAATGTGACAAATTTTGCATTTTTTATGTCGTACAATGGACAAGTTGCTTCCCTACCTACTAGAAATTATCCTCAAGAATTGAAGCTAAATATACTATATGGAGGAAGTTTTTGTGAAAAGTTTTTTGAACGAAAAGGCATTATTGATTCGAATTGGAATCAAGAGGAAAGATATGTACAGAATGGCTAAAAAACATGGATACACCCATCGAGTGGTCGTTACTATCAGCCAAGAATTAGATCATCTACTTAATCAATATCAAAGCAAAGTATCATAATTAGATTGAAATCCTCACATAATAAAAACCGATTGGTCATTTAGAATGAGCTGATCGGTTTTATTATGAGAAGGGAAAATTCATCATATTCTTTTTTTCATAAATTCAGATGGATTTAATTCTTCAGACTCTATTACAATAGCAGTTAAACCAGTTTCAGTTGTTGTTTCATGTCCTTCCCCTTTTTTCCAGAAAACTGCATCGCCGGCTTTAACCTTTAACTTTAATTCATCTTCCCCACGAACCCATCCTTCTCCAGCAATTACCAGGAGTAGTTGAGGTACAACAGCTTCATGATAACCAACAACCCCATTGGTTTCTAAATACATACAACCAAGTTGTGTTGGCTTCTCCGTTCTTACAATTCGAGACATGATGAAATCCGAGTTAAAATGTGAAATATTTTTTCCTACTTGTTTATCAAATTTAAAAAGTTCCAATATTACTTTCCCCCTCAAATAATATCTCTAACCTTGAATCCTGTAAATAATTGACATGCTACTTTTTATTAAAAAACGATTTCCCTAGTGTTTCAACTGTCTTTGGGAAAATTGCATAAAGTTTACTCGTTAGACTCATATACGAAGGAAGATCTACTTCACGAACTGGATGTTCTATAGTTTTTATGATCGCTTCCACTACTTTTTCAGGTGATAAGAGATGTTTGCTAAGTTTGTCGCGATAATTGCCGGTTAGGTCTGCTAAATCAAGGAATGGTGTATCTATTGGTCCAGGATTAATTGTTGTGACTTGAATTCCATACGCTTTTAATTCCATACGAACGCTATTTGCGAATCCTAAAATTGCGTGCTTAGAGGCTGCATAAACGGATGCTTTTGGTGTCGCTACTTTTCCTGCTTGAGAAGCGACAAAAATAATATGTCCGCTACCCCTTTCTTTCATTTTCTCCGCAAAATACTTAGTTAGAATCATTGGTGCTATAACATTTACATGCATCATCTGTGTCATATCTTTTTCTTCTAATTCCGATAAATAAGCAAACGTACCAACACCTGCACAGAGTACTAATGTGTCTGGAGTTTCCATCATTTGAAACAAATCCTCAAAAGACTGTTCCTCTGCCAAGTCTGCTTGTATTGTATGTAAGCCAAGCTCATCTAGATGCTCCAAAACTTCAACATTGCGACCACTTGCCCAAATTTCATGCTCCGCTGCGTGGAGGTTTTTTGCAAGCAGTAATCCAACACCACTCGTAGCTCCAGTGATAAAAATTTTCTTACGCTTGGTCATATAACAAAATACCTTTCTCGTTTCGTCGTTCATTAATATAGCCTTCATCCATTAGATAATCGATTTGTCCAATCGTTTCTGAAAGAGTTAAACCAAGTTCTTTTTCATATACTTTTGGAAAAAGTTCCTGAGTAAGCTGAAAAATAGTTTTTTCCCCATCTTTCATCATGTCCAAAACTTTTAAGGCACGTTCTCGCTGTTTTTCAAGTCTGCTACTAATTAGCTCAGATACGTTATATACTTCGTTTCCATGCCCACTAAATATCTTTTCTACAGGTAAAGTTTGGATTCGTTTAAGTGAGGCATTATATTGAAGCATTGATTTTGAACGCTCAGCCTTTAGATTGAGAGGTGGCTCAATTAATGGATTAGAAGAAATTTTCTCCAAAATATGATCCCCACCTATAAGAACTCCCGTTTTCTCCGACCAAAAAGATAGGTGACTTTGAGCATGACCTAATGTTTCCAAGACGGTTAAATCGGGATGACCTGGAAGGATGTCACCATCTTTTAAAGGCTTTTCAAGTGGTCTGTTTCCGATAAAGTGAATCGGTCTTCTCATTTTTTCAACCCAATTGAAATAGCTCTCAGGTACTCCTTCCTCCATAAGGCACTGTAGATAAAATTCATCATGAAAGTGGAAAAAATCTGGATCTCTTGTTAGCCATGGTTGATTGTATGCATGTCCTAATATTGTTGCTTGTTCAAATGCATCGACCCAGCCAGAATGGTCTGGATGGTGATGTGTTAAGAGGACTTGTTCTATATCTGAATGTGAGTAACCAGCTTCTTTTATGCCTGCTGTAAGAGCAACAAGCGCTTCTTCTGTTTTAGGACCAACGTCTACTAGTGTGAGTGTATCTCCTTTAATTAAATAAGCATTTACATCCCCAACTGCAAATGGTGTTGGAATAGTAATTTTATGTATTGTCATATAAGAGCTCCCCTTCTAATGAATGGTAATTCATTCTATTGTACATTTTTTTATTGGCAACGTCACTATTGTATCTGTGGAAATAGAGTCTAATCAAAAAGCTTATCCGATGCGAGAGCAACATCCGTACTACCCGTTCGATATTAACCTAGTCTTCTCATCTACATTTAATATTGAGTTTGACTTTTACTCACAACAGTCCTATAATTTCATTAATTCAGAAAACGAAAAGCTAAGATGAAGAACAGTAAATATATGATGGAGTTTAGAGAGTGAAATGACCCGCTGCAAGTTTCACCTCCCTCTCATATGTCGAACCTACTTCGGAGCTACTATGTAAACATAGTCGTGTCCTTCGCGATAAGAAGGGTTAAGTTGTGCCGATAATTTCGGCAAATTTAGGTGGTACCGCGGAAATCATTGCGTTTTCGTCCTTATGATATATAGGACGAGAGCGCTTTTTTTATTTTACCTATAAATCTATATTCAAAGGGAAATCAAATTTCATAAAAGTTTTTACTATCTAAGGAGGTTAATAATCAATGGAACTTAAAGAAATAGTAAATAAACTAGACAAAGAATTTCAAATTAATGCATTTGGAAAAGACCCTGCTTTCAGTAGATTTATACCAAGCGTTTATGACCCTTTGAACTTTGATTGGAGAAATGCTTTTGAAAAAGAATTTGTTGAATTATTTAATGGCCTAATGATAAAAGGTGCTCCAAATACTGAAAGAGTATTTTTAGCAGTTTTTCCAACAGATCATGTTTTGGAAAAATTTATAGAAGAAAGTACCCAGGGAGATTTATTATTTATGCATCATCCCTTATTAATGGAATGTGGAGATCCTAAAGGTAGTTGGGGAAAAGGATTTGTTCCTATAAGTGAAAAATTTATCAATCGAATTAAAGACAAGAAATTATCAGTTTACACTTGTCATATCCCATTGGATTGCCATAAAAAACTAGGAACAAATATTGCTATTTCTAAAGAATTAAACGCAAAAAATTTAACAACGGATATTAATAATGACTTTGTTTTATTTTTTAATATTGAGAACACAAATACTGTGGACTAAGTATCTACTCTAAAGAAAGTATTTGATATTCCTTATGTTGATTTTGAGGGCCAAAATCTAAATGATATTCAAAAGGTTGCAATTGTTGCAGGTTGTGGAGACGTAGTAGAATGGATGAAAAATGCTGAGATAAATGGTGTTCAAGCATATATTACAGGTGAAATCCATTGCCATATTGATAACGAATATGGTAAACAAAAATTTAATAAGATGATGGAATATGCTTCAACAACTACCATGTCACTAATCGGAGTATCACACTCCTCTTCAGAATATCTAGTTATGAAAACTTTAATGAAGAATTGGTTTGAAAATAACTTAAAAATTAAGACCGTTTTAATTCCACAAGAAAAATGGTGGTACTAAAACGTAGTTGAACCTAAATTATTGTTTAAGCTATATACGCATACCCAAAAAGGAGGAGTTTATATGACGAAAATTGTATTTGTCGGTGCTGGTGCTATGGCTGAGGCTATTATTAATGGATTAACAAAGCAGGAGAAAATTTCCTCGGAAAACATTCATGTGATGAATAAGTCGGACGTGGAACAGCTTCAACAATTAAAAAAGACGTATAAGGTAGAGATTGTATGTAAAGAAAAAAAAGCGTTATGTGAGGCTAATATTGTTGTTTTAGCAATGAAACCAAAAGATGCTAAAGATGCAATGACAGACATTGCTCCTTTTTTAAACAAAGATGCAACGATAATTTCTGTGATAGCAGGTGTAACGATACAAACTATTTCAAATTATTTAGGGAGACGACCAATTGCGAGGGTTATGCCGAATACTTCTGCTGCTGTTGGATTGAGTGCATCCGCTGTTAGTTGGAATGAACACGTATCAGATAAAGAAAAACTTTTAATAATCGATATCTTAAATTCTATTGGAACTGTTAAAGCCGTGAATGAAGAAGACTTACATGTAGTTACTGCACTTTCAGGGAGTGGTCCAGCATATTTTTATTATTTTGCAGAGCAATTTGAAGCGGCCGCTATACAGCATGGTTTAGAAAAATCGGATGCTCGCCAATTATTTATTCAGACGATGGAAGGTGCGGCACAAATGATGAAAAAAGGTGATTTTGAGCCTGAAGAATTACGAAGAAGAGTCACAAGTCCAGGTGGCACAACAGAAGCTGGGTTGGAAAAGTTAATACAACATAATGTCGGGGATGCCATTTTTGCTTGTATAGATGCAGCACAAAATAAATCTCGTGTACTAGGAAAACAGTACGAGTAAATTAAAGAAAATGGTAGAACTTGTCTAAAAACCAATTAACGAAAGTCGTGGCCAAATTATTCTACCGAGACCAATCGATAAGAAAGGACTGAATGAATAATGGATAACTCCTACTTTGTAGGATGGGGTACACTTGCCCTCATAAATGCAGGGATTGCACAAGGGAAAAACAGAAGTGGGCTCAATTGGTTCCTACTTTCTCTATTCATTGGACCAATCGCTACACTTAGCCTAGTCATTGCCGAAAAAAAACAGAAAGATTCCGAGTGATCGTATCAACGCTCGGAATCAGTTATTTTATTTAATGTACCATTTGACCAATCATACTCTGCAAAATCTTCTGCAATATATATTGGGAAATCAAAATGCTCGACTTGGTTTAACATTTCTGTTAAATGGAAAGGTAAAAATCTTGCACTTATATGATTAACGATCAAATTTTTTGCATTCGCTTCTTTACAAACATTAGCTGCGTCTAAAATAGTAGAATGACCATATAAACCTGCTAATTCAGCAGTGTCCTTATCGAAAGTAGCCTCATGTATGACGATGTCTGCCCCATTACTAAGCGAAATAGCATTTTCACAATATTTTGTATCACCTAGTAATGCTATTTGGAAGCCATCTTTTGGCTCTCCAGTTACATCCTTACTTAAAACTACCCGTCCGTCTGGAAGTTCAATATCATGACCTTCTTTTAATTGTTTTAACAGAGGTCCTCTTGGAACTCCAAAAGCGTCTGTTTTCTCAATTATCAATTGTGGTTGGAGTGGTTTCTGTGTAACCTTAAAGCCAAAGCAAGGTATTACATGTTCGATTGATTTTGCTTCTACGATAAATTGAGCATCTTCAAAAATTATGCCATCTTCAATTTCAATAATAGTTAGTTTATATTGTAAGTATGTGCTCGATGTTGCAAGCGTTAATTCAATCCATGCCTTTATTCCTTTTGGACCATATATTGTAAGTGGTGCATCTCCCCCTAAAAACGAACGAGAGCCTAATAATCCAGGAAGACCATAAATATGATCTCCATGTAAATGTGTGATGAAGATTTTTTCTAATTTACGAGGTTTTAACGTCGTATGAAGAACTTGATGTTGTGTGGCTTCTCCACAATCAAAAAGCCAATACGTTCCTCTTTCCTCTAGCAGTTTTAACACAGTTGCAGTTGTGTTTCGCCCTTTTGACGGCATTCCTGCTCCAGTTCCTAAAAATAATAATTGCATTTTTTCACCTATTTTCATGGTCATCTAAAAAATCTTTACTAAAACTCGTTTTTGATTCTAATGAGGATTTCTTTTTGATTTTGATTCCTCTTTTTATACTTTCTGCACCAAATTTTTCTTGTAGCTGTTCTACAAGCTTTAATATAGGCTCTTCTTTTGCATGTTCTTCAAAATTAAATATTGATAGCTGCTCCACGTATTCGCCTTTATCATGCACATTATTTACTGTTACACCAAGTAAACGAATAGGCTCACCATCCCAAGTTGAGTCAAACAATGTTTTAGCAAGATGAAATATTTCTTTTTCTTCAAACAACCGATTATGGATTGTTTTACTTCTCGTTTTATTTTTCCAATTTGCATCACGAATATGAATGGTAATCGATCGTCCCGCAAGATTTTTTGCATCTAGTCGAGCAGTTACTTTTTTTGACAATCTTAATAAAACTTTGTCAATTTCCTCGATATTCGTTTCATCATATGGCAAAGTAGTGGAGTTCCCTACACTTTTTGTATCAAAAATAGAGGAAGGATCAACTGGTCTATCATCCACACCTTTGGCTCTTTCAGAAAGTCTTATTCCTACTTTACCTAACTTTTCCTTAATTATACCCAATGGAATGTTTGCCAGATCTCCAATTGATTGAATCCCTATTTCCGAAAGCTTTTTTGCAGTACTTTCCCCTACACCATGCATTTCGATAACTGGAAGTGACCATAACTTTTCTGCTACTTCTCGCTTTCTCAATACGGTTATTCCCATTGGCTTTTTCATATTGGAAGCTGTTTTGGCTAAAAATTTATTTGGCGCTATTCCTATAGAACAAGGCAAATCCAGTTCACGAACCAATCTTTGTTGGATGGATTTTGCAAATGTTATAGCATCGACTGAAAAATCTAGTTCACTTACATCCATATAACCTTCATCGATAGAAACTGGTTCTACGAGTTCTGTATAAGATCTGAGAATATCAAACATTGCTTTCGATGCAATCCGATATCGTTCAAAGTTTGGCGGGAGTAAAATAATTTCTGGACATTTTCGTTTTGCTTCCCAAACAGACATAGTTGTGTAAACGCCTCTTGCTCGTGCTTCATAAGAGCATGTAACTAAAATCCCACGGCGTTCCTTAGGGTTTCCCGCAATTGCGATTGGTTTTCCTTTTAGAGAGGGATCGTGCGCTTGTTCAACAGAAGCATAGAAACTGTTCATATCTAGATGAAAAATAATTCTATTTCTTCTCTTCAACTTAATCACCTCTCGTATGGAAAAAAGGTAGCTAAGTTAAGCTACCTCAGTTTTGTTAGTTATGGTTTTCTGCCATAGCTAACTCCTCTTTTTTCACTGATTCTAAATATGCTTGAATATCTTTAATACCTTCAATAGAGCGAACTAGAATAGAAGGATCCACAATTGTGATCATCCTGTTTTCTAAATTTGCAACTCCTGTAAAATATTGCGTTTTTGTGTAATTTACTAATCCAATTTGCTTAATATCTTCGGAGGCAATATCTAAAATCTCTTTTGCTTCTATCACAAGAAGCCCAATTGACATATCTTGTGTGTGCATTGTGATAACACGTGCTGATTCAATGTCAGCCCCTCTTCGATTATATAAAATTTGTTCAAAATCAATTATTGGAACTAACTCACCACGGATTTTCATCAAGCCTATTAAATAATTGGGCAAATGTGGTATCGGGTTAATATGCTCTAATTTTTCAATAGAAATAACATGTTCGATTGGAACTGCATAATCTTCGTTACCACATTGAAAAACAACTACTTTTTCACTAGACAATCAATCGTACCCCCTATTGGAATTATTCTGCAGCTACTTTTACGATTTCTACAAGTAAATCTGCAAGTTTTTCTAGCTCTTCTACTGGCATTCGCTCGTTTGTTGTATGAATTTCTTCATAACCAACTGACAAAATTACTGTTGGAATTCCGAATCCAGCGATGACGTTTGCATCACTGCCTCCGCCACTAATTTTAATATCGGCAGTTCTACCGATACTTTCAACTGCTCGTTTTGCAACTTGGACTACTTGATGATCTTCTTCAAAGCGGAATCCTGGATACATTAACTGTGTTTCTGTTTCGGCAGAACCGCCATTTTTTTCAGCAGTTTCACTAAACACTTGAACCATATGTGCCACTTGAGCATCTAACTTTTCTTTATTTATCGAACGAGCTTCTGCTAAAATATGCACTTCATCGCACACGATATTTGTTGCTTGTCCACCTTCAAAGCGTCCAATGTTAGCAGTAGTTTCATTGTCAATACGTCCTAGTTTCATCGCTGAAATAGCTTTAGAAGCTAATGTAATGGCTGAAACTCCTTTTTCAGGAGCAACTCCTGCATGTGCGGTTCTTCCTTTTATAGTTGTCCAAAGTTTTGATTGGAATGGAGCTGCGGTAACAATGCCCCCAACTTTACCGTCGCTATCAATTGCATAACCATATTTAGCTGTAATTAGGGATGGATCCAATTCTTTTGCCCCAACAAGGCCACTTTCTTCTCCAGCAGTGATGACTACTTGTATATCTCCGTGTTCCATATTTTCTTCTTTTAAACGTCTGATTGCTTCAAAAAGAGCTGCGATTCCAGCCTTATCGTCTGCACCTAAAATTGTTGTGCCATCCGAATAAATATAGCCATCTTCTTGTAATGTAGGCTGAATTCCTTTTCCTGGAACGACTGTATCCATATGCACAGTAAAGTAAATAGAATCTGCCTCTGCTTTTGTCCCTTTAAGCGTTGCAATTAGATTTCCAGCGCCATGTCCAGTTTTTTTAGTTGAATCATCTTGAATAACGGAAAATCCCAATTGTTCAAGTTTAGTCATTAAAACTGGAGCGATTACTTGTTCATGTTTAGTTTCTGAGTCAATTTTTACTAGTTCAAAAAATTCTTCTATTAAACGATTCATCTTATTTTCAGACTCCTTTATAGTGGAATATTTCCATGTTTTTTGTTAGGACGTGATTCTTTTTTATTTCGCATCATTTCCAATGCTTGAATAAGTTTAATACGTGTTTCACGAGGGTCGATTACGTCATCTACCATTCCCATCGATGCAGCAACATATGGATTGGCAAACTTTTCACGATATTCTTCTATTTTTTCCTCTCGAACTTGTTCTGGATTATCACCGTTTGCAATCTCACGTGCAAAAATAATATTTGCTGCTCCTTGAGGTCCCATTACAGCAATTTCTGCATTTGGCCAAGCAAATACAACATCCGCACCAATAGATTTGGAATTTAGCGCAACATAGGCACCACCGTATGCTTTACGTAAAATAACAGTCATTTTCGGAACTGTCGCTTCTGAATATGCAAATAAAATCTTTGCTCCATGACGAATAATTCCACCATGCTCCTGCTTAATACCTGGGAAGAAGCCTGTAACATCTTCAAAGGTAATAATCGGAATATTAAAGGAATCACAGAATCGAATAAATCTTGCTGCTTTGTCACTTGAATCGATATCAAGTCCACCAGCCATTACTTTTGGTTGATTGCATACAAGTCCTACTACTTCCCCTTTAATACGTGCTAATCCAATGACGATATTTTTTGCAAATTCTTTTTGTACTTCCAAGAAAGAGTCCACGTCTACAACTTGTTCAATTACCTTGCGAATATCATAGGGACGAATAGCTTCAAATGGAACTATATCTGCTAAATCCGGACGATCATCATTTTCACTTGCTACTTCTACAATTGAGGGTTTTTCTTCAAAGTTTTGGGGTAAATAACTAAGGAGTAAACGTACACTCTCCAAAACTTCTTCTTCTGTTTTTCCGCGGAAATGCGCATTACCACTAATCGTATTATGTACTTTAGATCCACCTAAATCTTCAGCAGAAATTTTTTCACCAGTTACCGTCTCAATTACTTTTGGCCCCGTAATGAACATTTGACTCGTTTCGTCTGTCATAAATACGAAGTCTGTAATTGCAGGTGAATAAACAGCTCCACCAGCACATGGCCCTAAAATTACTGAAATTTGAGGAATGACTCCAGAATAGATAGCATTGCGATAAAAGATTTGACCGTAACCGTCTAATGATACAACACCTTCTTGTATACGAGCACCACCCGAATCGTTTAATCCGATAAACGGAGCACCATTCTTGGCAGCTAAATCCATGACATTAGCAATTTTTAACGCATGCATTTCTCCAAGAGCTCCACCGAAAACTGTGAAATCTTGTGAGAATAAATAAATCGGACGACCATTCACTTTACCGTAACCAGTTACTACTCCATCACCAGGTCCTTCTTGCTTGTCCATACCAAAATCTACTGTACGATGCTGAATAAACGGACTTAACTCAACAAATGACCCTTTGTCGACAAGAAGATCAATACGCTCTCTTGCAGTTAGTTTTCCCTTTTCATGCTGCTTTTCAATGCGAGCGTCTCCGCCACCTAATTCTATTTTACGTTTACGATCGTATAGATCATTAATTTTTTCATAAATATCCATTTGTTTACTTCGCTCCCCCTGTTTTATCACATAATTCATACAATACTCCACCGGATGATTTTGGATGAATAAATGCTACTTGCGCCCCATGTGCTCCTGCTTTAGGCGTTTCTTGAATTAGCCTAACCCCTTTTTCTTTTAACTCATTTAATCGTTCTTGAATATTAGACACTCCGAAAGCAATATGGTGAATGCCTTCCCCTTTTTTCTCGATAAACGAATGAATCGTACTTGTTTCATCCAATGGTTGTAGTAATTCTAAGTTCAAATTTCCACTGTCGATAAAGGCAACACGAACTTTTTCTGATGGAACCTCTTCAATATGTATAAGTTTTAGCCCTAAAGTTTCTATATAATAAGGCAGTGCATCTTCAATACTTTTTACTGCAATCCCAATATGATCAACTTTCTCCATTGTCCCCAACACCCCAAATATTTAGACTATATCTTCTATTGTACATATTTCAAAAAAAAATCGCTACCTCTTGTGCTTTTTTTCGAATTTGTTAAAATAAAGTTAATTGTAAAAGGAGAGAAGTTCATGGGCAATCAAAAATTTCGTAAAATTATCGTATATTTAATGGTTTTAATCATGGTTATGTCTTCATTACTATTTGGATTGAGCTTTATCCTATAATTTCATTAAAAACAGCGGAGGCAATTAAATGCTTCCGCTGTTTTTATTTCTTAATGAAACAAGACGACGGCTTTTCAGTTCGTTTTTCAGAAAAAATACGTCGTAACACAAGAGTCGTTGAACCTTAGCGCTTGCCGCACCTTGCATGAGCCAACTCGTGCTGCGCCCGAGTGGGTCTCATGACTTCGGCTCATGCGGCCCGGCGCGCTTCGGCATAAGCGCCTAGCTATAATATTGTGAAAGTCTATTCCAAATAATAAAAAGTATTTCCCTTATTACTAACGGCACCATAGAACAGTTGCATAATGTTGCTAATATCCATTCAAACAATGATCACATCTAATAATTCGCTACCAATTACTAGACAGTCTATCACATTAGACAAATCATGGATTTTAAACTATAGAAAATGCATCATAAGACTAGATTGGATGCATCATTTTTAATTAAGTAACTAGCTCTATTAGATTGCAGCGGCAGGCGGCGACTCCGAAGGGATCAGGGAGACAGATGAGACAGCACAAACGGCGCGCATGCGACGGTGCTGGCTCATCGCTCCCCCCTCGGAAAGCGTCCGCCTAGAGCGGAAATCCCGGCGGTCACTAAGACGTATTATTTCTAAAGTAAGACAGAAAAATAATCGTACATTAACCTAAATGCTTTAATTGGGAAAAACATGATAATCAACAATCATGATTTGATACAAAAAAAGATGCCTACAATTGAGGCATCTTTGTTTCCTTTAAATCTCTTCGCAATGTTCTTCAAACAATGCTTGAATATGTGTAATAACAGACATTGGATCATGTCCTTCGATTTCGTGGCGACCTACCTCAGCTATTGCTTGGCCGTCTTTTAATAAAACAAATGATGGAGAAGAAGGTAAATGCTCATCTCCGAAATGGTTACGTGCTTGTTGAGTTGCTAATTTATCTTGACCTGCAAAAACAGTTACAAGATGATCCGGTCTTTTATCATAATGAACCGCATTTGCAGCTGCAGGACGAGCAATTCCTCCAGCACATCCACAAACGGAGTTAATCATTACTAGTGTTGTTCCTGGACGAGCAAATGCATTATCCACTTCTTCAGGAGAAGTCAATTGTTCGTATCCGCTTGCTTCCATTTCTCCACGTGCTTGCATAACCATATCATTCATCAATAAATTAAAATCCATATTCATAATTAAACGCTCCTTTCCAAACTATTTTTATCTTAGCAGATTATTGGTTAGAATTCGAGGAAAATAACTCTTCCACTGCTTGTGAAACCGTTACTTTCTCTTCCCTAACTAATCTTTCTAACTGTGTCATTGAATCTTTCTTCTCTACCGACGAAAAAAAGTCTTCATATAAACGATCGACTATCATTGATTTGAACCAAGCAACCGTTTGTTCTTTTCTTCTGTTTTGCCAAACGTTATTTACGATCATTTCTTTCTTAAAAGTTTGGATTGTTTCCCAAACCAAATCTAGACCAGAATTAAATAAAGAAGAAACTGCCAAAGCAGGTGTAGTCCAGTTTGGCGAAGATGGAGCTAAAAAGTGTAGAATTTGTTTATATTCTGCTACTGTCTTTTTAGCTAATTTTTCATTTGTTCCATCTGCTTTATTCACTACTATGGCATCTGCAAGTTCCATAATACCTTTTTTCATTCCTTGTAATTCATCACCTGCTCCAGTTAATGTAAGAAGTAAAAAGAAGTCTACCATTCCTCGAACAATCGTTTCACTTTGCCCGACGCCAACTGTTTCCACTAAAATAATATCGTAGTTTGCTGCTTCACATAAAAGCATGGTTTCCCTGGATTTTTTGTGCACACCACCAAGTGTCCCTGATGATGGGGAGGGTCTTATAAAAGCATTTGAATGCTTTGCAAGCTCCTCCATTCGTGTTTTATCACCAAGAATACTTCCACCTGTTAGCGTCGAACTAGGATCAATGGCAAGCACTGCTACTTTATAACCTTGGTCGCATAGCATTTTTCCAAACGCTTCAATAAATGTACTTTTCCCAGCACCAGGTACACCAGTAATACCAATTCTGATACTTTTCCCTGTATGTTGTAATAATGATTTTAATAACTGTTGGCCAATCGTTTGTTGATCTCTGACTGTACTTTCTATAAAAGTAATTGCCTTAGCTAAATGAAGCCTGGAGCCATTCTGAATTTCACGGATATATTCATATTGATCAATAACAAGTGAATTCTTTTTAGAGAACTTCTTTACAGAAGCTTTTCCCATTCCATCATGCTGAGATTTAATCCCATTCATCACATGCATCGCCGATTGGTTTGTTTTATCCGTTTCAGCCATTAGCCTTCCACTTCCTCGTAACCCAATCTTCTATATATTTCTTCAATTACTTTTTGTGCAGCAACCGGAATAACAGTTCC
The DNA here is from genome assembly GCF_042885655.1 of Psychrobacillus sp. NPDC058041. Lineage (NCBI taxonomy): Bacteria > Bacillati > Bacillota > Bacilli > Caryophanales > Bacillaceae > Psychrobacillus > Psychrobacillus sp. NPDC058041. Next base: position 196,013 of record NZ_JBHVRO010000006.1, on the reverse strand, counting down.
AGGTCCAAAAATAGCAGACGCACCGTTTTCACGTAAGAAAGCATAATCCTGAGCAGGAATTACTCCTCCAACGACTACAAGTATATCTTCACGACCCAGTTTGGCTAATTCTTCTCGTAATGCAGGGACTAAGGTCATATGTCCAGCCGCGAGCGAACTAACCCCAACTACATGTACATCATTTTCCACTGCTTGCTGTGCTGTCTCTGCTGGCGTTTGAAATAAAGGACTAATATCTACGTCAAAACCTAAATCAGCAAAAGCAGTTGCAATAACTTTTGCACCACGATCATGTCCGTCTTGGCCCATTTTTGCAATTAAAATACGAGGACGTCTACCTTCATTTTCAAGGAAGTCCTCAGACATTTGTTTTACAGCTTCAATTTCATCTACATCATTAAAGTTTGCACTATATACACCACTCACGGAACGAATCACCGCCTTATGTCTCCCAGCCACTACTTCAATTGCATCGGAGATTTCTCCAATAGTTGCACGTTTTCTAGCTGCATCTACAGCTACTGCTAATAAGTTTTCATTGCCCGTTCGAGCAGCTTCCGTTAATGATGCAAGTGCTTCTTGTACGGCTTTATTATCTCGATTTTCTTTTACTTGGGCTAAACGTTCCATTTGTTTTTGACGTACAACCGTATTATCAATATTTAAAATATCAATTGGATCTTCTTGATCCAAACGGTATTTATTGACTCCAATAATAATTTCTTTAGAAGAATCAATTTGAGCTTGTTTTTTAGCTGCTGCTTCCTCGATTTTCATTTTCGGAAGTCCTGTTTCGATTGCTTTTGCCATACCACCAAGCTCTTCAATTTCTTCTATAAGAGACCAAGCCTTTTCCATTAGTTCGTTCGTTAAAGTTTCCACATAATACGAACCACCCCACGGATCAATTACTTTCGTCATATTCGTTTCTTCCTGTAGAAATAATTGCGTATTACGCGCAATACGAGCGGAAAAATCAGTCGGAAGTGCAATAGCTTCATCTAGGGCATTCGTATGAAGAGACTGTGTATGTCCCATTGCAGCAGCATTTGCTTCAACTAAAGTTCTTGTCACGTTATTAAATGGATCTTGTTCCGTTAAACTCCAACCCGATGTTTGCGAATGTGTTCGTAGTGCTAATGTTTTTGGATTTTTAGGATCAAAACTAGCCATCATTTGTGCCCAAATTCTACGAGCAGCACGCATTTTGGCTATTTCCATAAAATAATTCATGCCAATTGCCCAGAAAAATGAAAGTCTGGGAGCAAATGAATCAATTTCAATGCCTGCTTTTAATCCGGTACGTACATACTCCAAGCCGTCAGCTAATGTATAGGCAAGTTCGATGTCTGCAGTTGCTCCTGCTTCTTGCATATGATAGCCAGAAATCGAAATAGAGTTGAATTTCGGCATGTTTTTAGCAGTGTATGCAAAAATATCAGCAATAATTTTCATCGACATTTCAGGTGTGTAAATATATGTGTTACGAACCATGTATTCTTTCAAAATGTCATTTTGAATTGTCCCAGCAAGTTTGTCAGGGGTTACTCCTTGCTCTTCCGCAGTCACAATATAAAACGCTAAGATTGGAAGTACCGCCCCGTTCATCGTCATCGATACAGACATTTGGTCTAGTGGAATACCATCAAATAAAATCTTCATATCTTCTACCGAATCGATTGCAACTCCTGCTTTACCTACATCCCCAGTTACTCGTTCATGATCCGAATCATAGCCACGATGTGTTGCTAAATCAAATGCAACGGACAGCCCTTTTTGACCCATTGCTAGGTTTCTTCTATAAAATGCGTTACTTTCTTCTGCAGTAGAAAATCCTGCATATTGACGAACAGTCCATGGTTTTGCCACATACATCGTTGGATATGGTCCCCGCGTATTTGGTGCTATACCTGGAAGCTCATTTAAATGCTGGAGATTATTATTATCGGATTCATCATATATTTGTTTTAACACAATACCTTCATTTGTCATAAATGTAGAAGTCTCCATTTTACTGGAGTTCATTGTTTTTTCTAACATATCGTCAATGGATACATTCGAGTAATTAGGCGTTGTCATGAGAATCCTCCTTTTTTGCAAGTGCTAATAATGCATTACCTTTTTCAAGAAGGGATTGACCAGCAAAAATTCTTCCGGAAAGTCCAGCATCTAACCAATCTTCATACTCTTCAAATTTACCAGCTACGTCCATTGGAACAGACAATTGCTCATTTAATAAGGCCGGGACGAGACCAGCTGTTTGTTCATCATTTCCAACAAATACAACATAGTCAATTGCTTGTTCATCGATCCATTTTTGAAGATCGAATGGTTTTAAGTTTTCTGGAGCAACTATTGGAGAAACTCCTAAAGCGATTAAATAACCACTAACAAAATCCATACGTGCTTTGTACTCTTTCAGAATTCCAAAAGGAATAATTGCAGTATTAAGTGGATTGTCTTTTAATGCTTTACGCATTTGTTCAAAAGGCTCTGCAAGACGTTTGTAATCTGTTTGAACAATTGTATTTTCCAAATTATCTTCTGGATTCGCATATACATTTGTTCCAATAAGTGATTTTTTACGAGTAGCAAGTGAAGCTAGTTGCTGTTCCCATTTAAGAGTTGCTCGTTCATTTAGCTTTAATTCTCTTTCTTCCAATGTACTTTCATTCATTAGCTCTAAAAAGTATGTCCAACTTTTTTCCACAAGTTCTTTCGTTAATGTTTCTATATAATAAGAGCCTCCAGGTGCATCTAGTACTTGGTTAATATGTGTTTCTTCTTTCAGTACTAATTGCATATTACGAGCGATTCGTTTAGATGTTGGATTGGCACCAGTTAAATAATCATGTGGATAAGTTGTAACACTGTCAGCTCCTCCAAGTACTGCTGCAAGTGCACTATTACCTGCTCGAAGAATATTTACATTCGAATCAAGTGTTGAGAATGACCGTAAAGAAGTTTCAGCGTGTACTGGAATAGCAGCAATTTCTGAATTCCCATGAGCTTCACCAAATGCCTTCCAAAGAATGCGAAATGCGCGAATTTTAGCAATTTCCATGAAAAAATTCGTATCAACTGAAAATTGGACAAATCCTTTTTTACTAAGTTGATCAAGATCAGAAGCATCTACAAAGGCATCCGCTTGTACAAGAACGCTTGCAAGCTCACTTACAGCATCTCCGCCGAATTTATGGATACGCGACCCATCTAAGAAAAAAGTACGGGCTGTTGTGAATTGATGTGCTCCTACACCCTTTATCATTCCTTGCATATCAGTAAAATTATGTAAAAACGAAGGATCACTTGATACATCTAGTAAAACAGTATGTCCTTCTAATATAGTTTTCAGTTCCTCTAAATCAGATGAAGACCACTTATGCTTTAGATCTAGTTTGTAGTTGATCACATCATTTCCTTTTGCTAGTGAGTCTTTCATGTCTGCTAAAATCTCTTCAACAGTGTTTCCAATCACAGTTTGAGCTACTAGCCACCTAGAAGATTGTTTTGTTTGGCGAACAATATTAGTTTGATTCGTAGGAATATCTTCTAAATCCGCTATAGAATAAAGCGGTTTCAAAATAATTTCTTCTAATGTTTTTGTCAAAAGAGACTCAAATGTTTTTCCTTTTAAGGATTTAATAGCAACTTGCTCCCATTCTGCAAGCGTAGCTTCTTTAAATGTCGTTTCCTTCATCTTTTGAATAGTCATGTGAACGCTTTCGCTTCCCCCTTGTAAAATCATTCGTACTATCTTCATTTTACACATGCTCATATCTATAAACAATATGCATATATTTTGTAGACAGAATTACTAATAATTTTGGTTGGAGAGTGCTTAAGTTGGATGCGTTCATTCTTGGTGAATTTCTTTTTTTAAGTGTCAGTGCAGGTGGCGGTATCGCATGGATAGTTTCTAAAATATTTCATGGTTCAAGTGAAGGATTGGCACTATTATGCGGGGGATTTTTAGTAGGTTTACTAACTCTAGATATAATTCCATCTGCATTAAAAATGAACCAATTATCAGGAATTGTTCTCGGAGTACTTATCGGATATATTTTTCTCGCAGTGGTGAACAACCTTTTCTTTACATCTAAATCACGTAAACCTTCCATCTCCTTGCTTATACTTGCCTTATTCATACATACGATCCCAATAAGCTTGTCTATCGGAAATTTGCTTGGGAATTCTACTATCGCTGTATCCATTACAACTTCAACAATTCTACACCATGTCCCAGAAGGATTTGCACTTACTTCAGCATTTCTCTCACAAGGTAAAAAAATAATGATGTTATTTGTTTGTTTCATCAGCTTATCGGTTTGCTTTAGCACTTTTATTTGGATTGGACTTCACGCGAATCTCACTATAAGGGCACAAAGTGTTCTTTTAGGGACATCCATTGGGATGATTGCGATTACAAGTGTAAAAGAGTTTATTTTGAATAATATTCGCGTTGTCCCGACGAGTCTTCTAGTAATATTTCTAATGATCGGCTTTCTCTTGAGTGTTATATTTCATATGGTGTTTTAAGTAAGTAAATCTACTTCAATTTGTTTAATTATTTTTGCAGGATTTCCTCCAACCACAACATTATCTGGAATATCTTTTGTAACGACGGAACCAGAGGCGATGACGACATTATTACCTATTTTAACTCCAGGATTAATAACCGCTCTTCCACCAATCCAAACATTGTGACCAATATTTACCGGTATCCCATATTCTACACCCGATATTCTTTCAGTTGGATTCAGTGGATGAGTCGCCGTATAGATGTGTACGCCTGGTGCTATAAAGCAGTTATCACCTATTCGTATTTCACATACATCTAAAAATACACAATCAAAATTGGCATAGAAGTTCTCCCCAACATGTATGTTGTAACCATAATCACATCGAAAAGTTGGTTCTATAAATAAATTTTTCTTTGTTGAACCGAGCAATTCTTTTAATATTTCTGCTCTATAAACCTCTTCTGTTTCAAGTGTTTGATTGTATAATCTGGTTAGCTTCCGAGCGTTTATTCTATCTTCTAGTAATTTAGGGTCTGCAGCAATATAAAGCTCGCCATTCAGCATTTTCTCTTTTTCAGTTTTCATTTTCTCAAATCTCCTTTTAAATAATATTTGATTAGTATGTAAGAAAAATCGGGACAGGAAAATACACCACCAGTTGTTTCCCAAAGCTTACCACTCGATTTCGTTGTTCCAAACGATAATATGCGAAAAACCGGACAAAAATGCGCCAGGTCCTTTCAAGAAGAGTAGCATATGAATGTCGTTGCTTTCCGGTATGGCGGACGCTTTTTCGCGGGCATGGCTTCAGTCTCATCGTCACTGCGTTCCTGCGGGGACCTTCCGCTCAAGTACCTGCCGCTTCGCTTTCGGTGCAGAAAACATCTGCTATTCACGCAGAAGTCGCCTCCTACGCTCCAATCAACAAATATGTAGGGGACGATTTATAATTGCTTAATATGAACAATGATGGATTATCGTCCAGAGAAACCAGTGTTCATAAATAATACCCGGATTTCCGTTTCAGGTGGACGCGTTCCGCGGGGTGAGCGATGAGCCCTCACCGCCGCTACGCGTTCGTTGTGATGGCGCATCTGTCTCACAGAGGAACAAAGACTAAGAGCGCCACATCGTGTGGCAACGCCTTCGAGACCAACATCCTGTTGGCCTCCCGCTGGAGTCGCCACCTTTCACTACAATCCATTTAGTGAGTAGTACCTGACATACTTTCTTATCTTTTGAGAATCGACACTCCTAAATAATTTACAATTATAACTTGCAACGCTACGTTTCTACTCATTCTAAGCTTTAAAGATTTCATTTTTCTGTTACAGTTTTATATTCTATAAATTCGCTAACGATTCCTTTATTTTCTTTGTGGTAGGTTTTTTTAAAAATATTCCTGTGTATAAGAGGGAGATTCCAATCATTAGTAAAACCCCTATATAAACAGACATCATTGTAGGAATTAAATATGCACCAACAATAATCGATGAGCGAGCGATTAAGTCAGCGCCACTAAATGAGAAATTGGAGAATGCAGAGTAAGATCCCCTTTTATCAGCAGGCATCATATTTGCTTGCTCCGCATTTCTAACTGGAGAATAGATAAGTTCACCTATTGTTGCAATGAAATTAAACAACACTAGTATGTACCAAATGTTAGCAGAAGTTACTGTAATATACCCAACACTATAAACAATGAGCCCAATTAACAAAACCTTCCTCTTGTTAAAACGATCGGTAATTTTATTGATGAAAAACGTAAAGCAAACTACAAGAAGCATATTTTCTATATTGAGAATACTTAACATGCGAACCCCTGCTACCTCAAAGTTTCCAATATGTACAGTTTTAAAGGTTTCTGCTAAACGAACTCCAATATAACTATTCAACGAGAATTCAGCAGCAAAGATAAACATAGAGCCAACTACTACTTTAACAAAAGGCATATCTTGAAAAGCAACTTTATAGTTCTGTATTAAATCCATAAACACATTTTGATGTTGCTTTTCTATTCTTTTAGAATTTTCATCTATTAACCAAATCTGATAGGCAATTGGTAGACTAGAAGATGTAATCGTGAGTAATGCAAATAGCTCAATTTGATGATTTACATATAACAAACCACCTAATGCAGCTCCTATAGCCATGGATAAATTCACAAGCCAATAATCGAGTGCATACACTTCTTTTCTATTTTCAGATGTTGTAGAGTCAATAATTATAGCATGCATCGCGGGTCTCCCAAGACTACTTGTTACAATGTATGCAACATAAGAGAAAGCAAAAAGACCAATTATATTCTCTTTAGGCAATAAACTAATTGTCATTAATAAAAACATCAATGCGCTTAAGAAAGAGGTAAACACCAATACTTTCTTTCGTGGGAAGCGATCCGAAATATAACCTCCAATCAAGTTAACAAAAAAGCTAATGATCACTGTAAATACTAGAAATAGTCCTGCCCAAACCTTATTCATTTCTTGAGAGAAAAATAAGGCCATGAATGGCATTACTGCAGATGATACTGCACGATTAAAAAAAGATGTAATAAGACGAACTTTAATATTTTGCGGATATTTTTTCCATTTCATGTTGTGTCCCTCCTCTGTCTTATGTATATTAAACTAGACGCATTAATTTAAAAATGGACATTATTTATTTTTATGACCACTTATTTATAAGGAGAATACATTGGATGGATAAACATTTATTGACATTATGGACCTCTGTGCCATCAGGAGGTATTAAACATGAAGACGTTGCAGAAATTCTTCAATTAAGTACGAAACAAACTGTACGTTATATTCAAAAATGGTCTTCTGAAGGATGGCTACAATATACTTCGGGACGGGGAAGAGGCAATGTTTCCAAACTTAAGTGGTTAAAAAATGTGGAAGCTATTTTTGAAGAACAAGTTACTAAAATAATTGATGAAGAACCTGTAGAACTAAGTAGTAAGTATTTAATATTTGATTGGTCGTCAGATAGCAAACTTCGTCTCATGAATAAGTTTCGCTCCAAATTTGGATACGTTCAAACAACAAATGATAAACTTGTTATTCCAAGAAGATATCCATTTTTGACCATACATCCTTTAGAAGCTGCAGATGTCAATAGTGCCAGCATGGTTGCTAATGTTTATAATCGTTTAGTTACTGTAGATGAACAAGGAATTGTTTTACCTGAACTGGCACATAGCTGGGACATTACTTCCACGAAAGTTCGAATTTACTTAAAAAAAGATATTAAATTCCATGATGGTTCTATATTAACTGCTGAAGATGTGGTCTTATGCTTAAACAAATTACGCAACTATAAACAGTATCAAGAATTGTGGGAACCTATCCAAAAAATAATTGTAGCAGCTCCTCTAATAATTGATCTGTATTATCCAAGCGGATGTAGTTATTGTTTACAATTGCTTGGGACGATGAATGCCAGTATATATAAAGAAAATAATGGTGAGGTAGTTGGTACAGGTAGTTTTTATATTGAAGATAATAACGAGACTAAAACTACATTGGTAGCATTCAAGGAATACTTTGGAGAAAGACCATTATTAGATGTAGTTGAATTCGTACAAGTGCCTCAAGATTTCGATGTTGTGTATCGTTCATCTGCTCAAGTAGAATCTCAGTCGACCTTTCAAGTAGAAAGTGATTCTGGATTCGGATTAGTTATTATGAATTCTTTTCGAAATTCTCCTATACAACACAAGGAAGTTCGTGATTATTTACACTATATTATTGCGAAAAACCGACATAAAATAAGCAATGTAGATTCTCGTAAATTGCCTAATCATCAAGGATGTCTCCGTGAAAGTAAAATTAATACTCTCCCAATGGTTAAAAAGCCTATACTTTCAGAGCCTCTTGTTTTAAAGCTAACGAGTTATACTGAAAATACATCGATGTGGCTAAAAGATATCTTGGAAGAAGAAGGAATTCCCATCATTACAAAATGGGTTTCATTTAAGGATACAGTTTCTAACAATACAGAAAATGAGGAAGTTGATCTTTTTATACACGGAGAGGTGTTCGAGATGAATCAAAACTTTTCTTTCTTTTATTTCCTACTTAATGGGTATTCAAAATTAGCTTACATTCTAAAAAAGGATATAAGGTTAAACAGTTATATTAAGGAATACCTTTATACTCCATTTGAAAAATGGACATCCCTAAATCTAACTGTTGAAGAAGCATTAATTAAAGAATCTATCATGATCCCATTATATTATTCCAAACGCCATATTCCTTTTTCCGCTGACTTAATGAATATAAATATTAAACATTTTGGGTATGTAGACTTTTCAAAACTTTGGGTAAAACCAATAATTTAACGAAAGTAATTATAATGGCAATAAAAAATGTAGAAAGAAGTGGAACCATTACTTCCTTCTACATTTTTTATGGAATTCTTATAACGGAAGTTTGTCTGTTATAAACTAGTAAGAAGACAAACTGAATATGGGTTACAGATGTTCAGGCTATCCTATGTTCCCTTGTTTTTTATGTTGGGATAGTAATAGTAAAGGTTGTTCCTTCGCCTTTTTTACTCTGTACATCAATTCTTCCTTTCATTTTTCCGATCGTTCCATAAACCATCATCATTCCAAGACCGGTTCCTTCTTTTTTATTAGAATAGTATGGCTTTCCTAATTGAAGGATCTCTTCTTTTGACATTCCAATACCGGTGTCTTGTATCCGAATAACTATATTCTTTCCTTGATCAGTTACTTCGATGACGAGATTACCTCCATCTTCCTTCATTGCTTCAATCGCGTTTTTCAATAAGTTGATCAGACATTGTTTTAACTGGTTTTGATCAAACTTTTTCTTGAGAGTATTGGAAAAATGATAGGATATTTCCACATTATTGAGATTGGCTAATGGTAACAATACATTTTTAACATATTCAAACTCTTTTTTAAAATTGGATTGTACCATATGCTCTGATTGAGGTTTAGCAAACGCTAAATAATCATTTAAAATATTTTCAGCTCGAATCAATTCTTTTAAAGAGTAGTCTAAATATACTTTATCTTCGTCCTGGACAGTTTTTGATACATTCAATAATTGCAGAAATCCTTTAGTCACTGTTAGAGGATTTCGAATTTCATGAGAGACACTAGCAGAAAGCTCACTTATGACATGGAATTGTTCCGCTTGGAGAAAATTTTCACGATTTTTAATGTTAGCAATGATTTTTTCAATCATAATTAAATCAATGGCTATGACAATTCCATGGGTTGTTATTGCATAAAAGGTTAATGTCCAATACTCTTCATTTAGTACTTCAAAATATGAAGATAATAATAGTAGATAAATAATCATGATGAAAACTGCAGCACTTACTCCAGTGATTATTCGCATTTTTGTATTATATCCATTAAATCTTTTAGTCATTAACGGCAATAGTATAAAAATTACTGTAGAAGTTGCAAATGAATTAAACGTACCGTTTCCACCAAGGAAAATACGATATACATTTAAAATGAGAAAAAGCGGGAATAATCCTTTATAACCGCCATATAGACCAACTATAATATATGGGACATACCTCAAATCAAAAAGAAAACCAAGTTCTAATTTAATTGGATAAACCATGCATAGAATCATGGAAGCAGCGAAAAAAAAGAGGATAACCAATTGGTCATTTTTCTTTTTATTATCAAAAAATACAACAATTAACAGGATCGGTAAAACTAAAAATAAGATATTAACTAAAAATGTTTCTAACAATAGATTCCTCCCCCTCCCTAACAAAATTATCGGTACTAGGAGAATCTGACTTATGTCTGCCTCAACAAAGATTACGATAATATAATTTCAAAAAACTGTATGAAAAACTACAACCTTAGAATTATACCATACATGCAATTTTGAGAATGAAATATTTTGTTTTGATCCATTTCATTTGGACTCTTATTTTAAATTATTCTCAGACTGAAAACCAATTCACTTTTGGACAACTCATTATCTAAATGGAGAATTTTTCACCGCTATTATGCTTTATAATGTTGCACACAACTTATATATTGCGCATATGGATCGGAATGTTGCGAGTAGCACATTCGATATTGCGAAAACGCCTATAATATTGCGAGTAACGCGTAAAATGTTACGCGTAATTTGTAAAATGCACTACATAACACAGATTAATTGCAACAACTTTAAGAGGTGTCTTTCCAAACATAGAAAGACACCTCTTAAAGAATAGTTAAATGAGTAAAGTAGGAATTTAACTATCCCTAAATTATTCATATAAGACTGCTACATGCAATATTCTGAGTCATATTTGAAGCATTTATTTTATGTTCCACAAAAGGTTTTGTAATGACCGTTAGATTGCGCAGGCAATTTACAGTATTCAGCTTGTTCAGAGGAGTATGCGAAGGGTCTTGAAAGAACATGGAGAAGCTGCTCCATTACATTAAATTCTCCCTGCTCTGCGGCGGCTAACGCTTCTTCTACTCGATGGTTTCGAGGAATTACCGCAGGATTGCTATTTTGCATTAACTGCTGTACTGCAGCTTTAGATTCCTGTTGTCTACTTAGTCTTTCCTGCCACTGCTCATACCAATGAGCAAATTCTTTCGAGTCGAACAGATCCGTATCCTCCAGTTTATCAACAGTTATCGCGCGGAACGTATTCGTATAATCTGCCTGATATTTTAACATCAAACCAAGAAGTTCATCTATGAGTGCATCATCTTGTGCCTCTTCATTGAACATACCTAATTTTGCTCTCATTCCTGTTAACCAATTGAAATGATACAGCTCTGGAAAAACTTGAATAGCATCTTGAGCAAGCTTAAGCGCCTCTTCTTCATTATCATGTAAGAGTGGTAATAGACTTTCAGCAAATCGCGCAAGATTCCAACCTGCAATCTTAGGCTGATTGCCATATGCATAACGGCCTTGAATGTCAATAGAACTGAATACCGTTGCAGGATTATAGACATCCATGAAAGCACAAGGACCATAATCAATGGTTTCTCCACTAATCGACATGTTGTCCGTGTTCATCACGCCATGAATAAAACCAACTAGTTGCCACTTGGCAATTAGCTCTGCTTGACGCTTGATCACTTCCTGAAGTAAGGCAAGATAGCGATTTGGTGCAGATTGAATTTCTGGAAAGTGTCGTTCTAATGTATAATCTGCCAATAACTGAAGATCTTCTATGGTACCCCATTGGGCAGCATATTGAAAAGTTCCTACACGTAAATGACTGGCAGCTACTCGTGTTAAAATTGCACCAGGTAAGTTGGTTTCGCGGATTACTGGTTCACCCGTCGTCACCACTGCTAGGCTCCGAGTAGTAGGAATGCCCAGACCATGCATTGCTTCGCTAATAATGTACTCTCTTAACATAGGACCGAGGGCAGCTCTGCCATCTCCACCGCGGGAATATGGGGTTCTTCCTGCTCCTTTAAGTTGAATATCAAATCGCTCATTAGTAGGCGTGATCTGCTCGCCAAGTAAAATGGTCCGGCCGTCTCCTAACATATTGAAATGCCCGAATTGATGTCCCGCATAAGCTTGAGCAAGAGGCGAAGCACCTTCGGGTATCTCATTACCTGCAAGAACTGCTACACCATCGTCACTTTGTAATGCCTCGATGTTCAACCCTAGCGAAGTTGCCAGTTTATCATTGAACATCACTAACTTTGGTGCATGCACAGGGTTAAGATCAAGGCTTGTAAAAAATGGATCTGGAAGTCGGGCATAACTGTTATCGAAATTCCATCCTGTTTCTCTCTCATTTCTTTTTGTCATTGAATCACCATCTCTTTTGTATCTTATTTTTCTTCTATTTAAAATAAAATCTCCAGTTTATTTATTATACCCTTTCGAAGTAAAAATACATCGTTCACTATATCGATATTTCTCCAGTAGTAAATCTTTTGGTTTCTTATGTAGCACAAAACACTAGAACAGCACTGTATTATTTCTGATTCAACTTTTCTATGTTATTGTTAATTTTTATTAGTAGGTTAATGATGATCGTCAATAAAATAATGAAAATAATTGCAATTAAAATACCTGCTCCTTCATAGCCTACAAACGCAATTATTCCGCCAAAAACTAAAAACCCAATAAAGCCGAATGTAATTGCAGTAGTTAAATTTAAAATAAATTTCAAGTAATCACCCCTTTTTTTCAACTTCCCTTAAAATATATGGAACTGTATTTCTGTCCAATATTAGCCCTTCAAATCCACTTGAAATATGTATATATTTTTCTGCTTGTTTTAGTTCCATCCATGTTACTTCCTCAATTTCTTCCGGAAAAGATATTTCTATTTTACCACCGATTATTTTTCCGACAAAAGTAAAGAAGATAGCATGGTGTCCCCTTTCTTCAAAAAATGCTTCCCCCACTGAGAAAACACCCTCTACTTGTACATCTAGCCCCGTCTCCTCTTTTACTTCACGGATGGTAGCTTCTATAAGTGTTTCTCCATTTTCGACTGCCCCACCTGGAGGTGTATAGTAAGAGGACCCTTTACCTTTGTTTTTTACCATTAATACATTCTGTTCAAGTTCATCAAACAGAAGAACATATGCAACATCTACTCTTTTCATTTATTTTTACTCCCCTTTCATACAATAAAAAAAGAGCTCACTAAACAGCCCAAGATTTTCAAACCCTTAATTACTTTGTCCCCTACAAAATCTTAATACCGATTCTGCCTGATCTTTGTCTTTTATCAAACCAACTTGTCTGCTTGTTTCTACGGTGAACTCTGGAAATGCAATTCCTTTTGCTGTAATAAAACCTGTTTCCACCTCTATGTCTGTACCGGTATATATACATTCATTGAAAACCTGACTATATGCTTTATTAACAACTTCGACGTCTTTCCTATTATACCTCCTTACTAATTGAATTTTTACACCTATAAATAGTACATACAAAGAGAGCGACTCCTTTCTGCTTTTCTAATTTCAACTATTCTTTGTTTAACTACCGTTCATTCATGAGAATAGATTTTAAAATGACATAGTTTTCATTAAAAAATTGCTTATGCTTTTGTATTCCACGTTTTTTACACCAACCTAATGAATTAAATGCATCGGTAAAACGATAAAATGGTAATACAACTTTTAAATCTATTATGGGACGAATTGTTTTGTAACCCTTTTGAAAAGCTTCTAGTGTCCTAGGATTTTTCATAAAAATATCACGATTAATTTTTGTAAAATCCATTTCTGTCGATCCAAAGCGGGCACTTTCAAAATCAATGATACCTGACACTTGATTATTTTGGATAATTATATTTGCTGGACGAAAATCCATATGTATAAAGCTCGGTCCATCTGGATGAGGAAGAAATTTTCGTTGCTCTTCAAATAGTTCTATTGATTGTTTAAATAAATCTTCTGGTATCACACCTTTTACTTCTTCTGCAAAACCATAAAAATGTGTTTCAAGAAATGTTGACCATTGATCATATACATTTGAAATCCCCTGATAAGTAGTGTTTTGTTGTGGTCTGACGTTATGCAATTTTGCATGGTTAACACCAATATCAAAAGCTAGTTTTTCATCAACTTTTTCAGACATAGGTTCCCCTTTAATTGCCGATAGTAGAAGTGCACCTGGTATTTCATCGTTCCCTTCCCAAAATTCTAATAGCCTAGGTACTGGAATCGCACCACTTAATATTTCTAACGCCTCATATTCACGTTCTAATTTCACTTTAGAATAGGGAATTTTAAGATAAACTATTTGCTGATTAACCTGCTTTATTTTATAAACAGTTGAGCTAAAAGAATCTAGTACATCTTCAATGGAAAGTACATTCAGTTTTAATTTTTCTATAATTTGTTTTATCTGTTGCATTTAATATCACCCTCATTCTATTTACGCAAATTTTCTAACACCTTATTACTTAATGATATAACAATTGAATTCCATTTTTAAAAATTCAAACGTACTACCATTTGTATCACTCCATTAAATAATTCTAGAAAACACAAAAAACCTACCATCTCATAAAGAGACGATAGGCTATCCCTAACGTGGTACCGCTCTTCTAGGCTTGTAATAAAACGTGACTAACCTTGACTGCATTTCAGCATATAGCAGCTCTCTTAAAAATAGAAATATCCTTAACAATCCCATTCAAAGTGTTTCACTTATTGGAATATTTTAATTACTATATCAACTAAAAAATATACTGTCAATACTATCTACTTCAACGAATGACCGTTTGCTGTACTGAAATATGTATCGCATTTTACTAAATTACATTTAATTGATCATTTTACCAGTACTATATTTCATCATTTCAATTCGGACTATTCAAATAAGTCTTTCAACAATATGGAAGATATGCTACAATGTATCTAATCTGTTTGGAAGAAAGGATACAAAACCAGTATGCCAAATTTTACTTTGTAATGGACAATCAAATTGGATAGTACTATTTCTTGAAAAAACTTACTGTTTTTAACCAAGGGATTAGTCTGCCCATTTACCATTACAAGGGAACAAGCGCAAACCAGTAGTTTTGTATGCTTGAAGAGATCCTATAAATGGGATCTCTTTTTTGTTTTTCAAAAGTAAATATAGAACTGCCAACGTCCAAACGGATGCCATTGTTCCTTTATCTTATAAGAGGTGAAGGATATGACAATTGTTTTTCATAATTGGGAAATTCTACAGGAGGAAAGAGTTCGAACGGAAATTAGACACTGTAAAATGTGCGGAAAGAATTCCACATTTACAGATACAAATATCCGAAGGCATAACTCCAATGGTAAGTATATATACCGTTTTGCAATTTATAAATGCGAAAATAATCATACGTGGAATAAAAAATTAGATATTTACAAAAATTGTAGAAAGCATGAAAGGGTCCTTGGAAAAGCTATTTTCCAAAAAGTGAATGTGTTAACTGAGCTACCGATCCCTGTGTATATGGAAGCAGGGATATTAGAAGTCCAAATTAGTATTAATAATATTCGAGGCTCTCAACGCCTCGATTCCCTTCTTGCGAACCAAATACCGGACTGGAGCAGGACCTTAATCACAACAAAAATCCGTGAGGGGCTCATTCTGGTAAATGAAAAAACAGTGAAGCCGAGCATTAAATTATTACAGCATGATATAATTCATATATTCTTAAGGTAGAAATAAGAAAAATAAAGAATCCTGATAGATTAATCTATCAGGATTCTTTATTAATATGGAATTGATTCATTCTAATGACTTCAAGAAATGATACAAGTTAGCCCCGTACCCTTTATATCATCTCACCTGTTCAAGAAATTCGGCGGTTGTTCGAAGTCTACCTATTCTTGGAAAAATGAAGCGTACAGACATTTCATGTTCTTCTTGACTAAATGCTGTCATTGCATCTGTAATAAAGATTTGATTATAACCAAGTTGATATGCTTCGCGTGCTGTACTTTCCACACCTATATTTGTTGAAATTCCGCAAAGTACAATCGTTTCAACTCCTCGTCTTCTAAGCTGTATATCTAGATCCGTTCCAAAAAAAGCTCCCCACTGGCGTTTTGTTACAACATAATCATTTTCGGTCACATTTAACCGTGGATCTAATACAGCCCAATCTTTTGGTCGATCTCCAGAAGAACGAGCCGCTTGATTGTCTAATGCAGGCTGGAGAGCGTCTTTTCCATCATGGAAATCAACCTTTACAAAACTAATAAATCCTTCATTTTCTCGGAATAGTTGGACAAGTTTTTCTGCTTTTTGAACTACTTCATTGCCTCCAGGCATTGCAACAATACCTTTTTGTAAATCAATTAATACTAGCGCCGTTTTGCTAAAGTTAATATTAAATGTTGTCATCATCATTTCCTCCTGTAAAATTGTAGCTTCCTTACAATTACTCTAATATGATTATCCATACATATGCTATATTTATCCTTCAACAAGTGCTAAGTATTTTTTTACTTTTTCATCGTATTTCCACAATTAATATATCCCCTCGCTCTTTTGCAGAATAAATTTTTGCACCTACTGGTAATTTATTTGCCATACCATCATTGAAGTTTTTATTGGAAATGTCAGAAAAAACGTCTGTAATTTCTCCAGCTAACTTGTTCTTAGTGAGCGGAATCTCATCCACCCAGTCTATATCAGCTTTATATTTAAGCCTTCCCATTGAAATATGTCTGCATTTTTATCGCTATTTTAAGCGTATCTTAATAGTTACCAATTATAATAATTCCTCTGCCAATAGTCGGTAAACGTTCAATCTTTTTTCCTGTGAGTGTGGAATACTACAAATCATTACTTCATCAAATCCATAATGTGCTTGTTCTTCTTGTAAAACCGTCGCCACTTCTTTTGCAGAACCGACTAAATGAATTTTACGATTTTCTTGAATCATCATGCGATCCATTTCTGTTAATGGATAATTTTGTGCTTCTTCTGGAGATAATATTTGATGAATTTGACCTTTCATTAGTGATAAACGTGCAATATCCTGTGGTAACGCTTCGAACTCTGCTTCTTCTTTCGTTTCAGCAGCAGTCACTAAATACGTTACGTTAATTTCTGGTTTCTCCATAAACACAGAAGGTTTAAAATTCGTACGATACGCTTCTAGTATCGCTGGTGTCATTCCCCCTTGGAAAAATTGTGCAAATGAATATCCAAGACCCAATCTACCAGCTTGAATTGCACTGTTCCCAGTAGAACCTAGCAACCATGCCTCTGGTAATACGATATTTGCTGGAGTTGCAATTGTTTTGTTATATAGACTTTCTTCAGGCACTTCGTCATTTAATAGTTTTAATGCTATTGCTAATTTTTCATACATATTATTGACCATTGGAGGACGACCTTCTGAGAGTGCATACATCGCATAATTATCTCCACCAGGTGCACGACCTACTCCAAAATCAATTCGACCTGGAGAAAAGGCACTTAGTGTTTTGAATACTTCTGCTAGCTTTAGTGGTGAATAATGCATCATCATGACACCACCAGTTCCTATTCGAAGATTAGTTGTTTTTGCTGCTAAGTGAGCAGCGGTTACTTCTGGGGCAGAACTAGCAAAAGCACCCGTTCCATGATGTTCTGCCATCCACATACGATGGTAGCCAAGTTCATCTGCTAATATTGCTAATTCTTCCGCATTTTTTAATGCCACTTCTGCAGTATTACCTTTCGTAATGGGGGCTTGATCGAGTACACTTAGTTTCATTTTCGTTTCCTCCCTATATTTCGATTATAAGATTAGTTGTCTTTGTTTAATATTAATGCTAACGAACCGTTTTCAAAAAGTAAATGAAATGGACTTGAAGAAATCTTACATTTCAAGTTTTCCAACTAAACAATTCATTTTTCCAACTATTTTTTTCACACACAAAAAAACGGAGCATTTCCCGCTAGGGAACGCTCCGTTTTCATCTATTAATATACAGATGTATTTTCTTTTGTAATGTTTTCTAAAATTTCTTTCACACGTGCTAAGAAGCGTCCGCAAACTAAGCCATCTAGTACGCGGTGATCTAATGATAGACATAGGTTTACCATATCACGAGCAGCAATCATTCCACCATCCATAATAACAGGACGTTTCACGATTGATTCAACTTGAAGAATCGCTGCTTGTGGGTAATTGATAATACCCATCGACTGAACAGAACCAAATGAACCAGTATTGTTTACAGTGAATGTGCCACCCTGCATTTCGTCTGATTTTAATTTACCAGAACGAACTTTTGCAGCAAGTTCATTAACTTCACGAGCGATTCCTTTAATCGTTTTTTCATCAGCGTTTTTGATAACAGGAACGAAAAGTGCATCATCTGTAGCAACGGCGATAGAAATATTTATGTCTTTCTTCTGTACGATTTTATCGCCAGCCCACATGGAATTCATCATCGGGAATTCTTTTAATGCTTGCGCAACTGCTTTTACGAAGAAAGCAAAGTACGTCACATTAAAGCCTTCTTTTTGCTTGAACTCATTTTTAATGGAGTCGCGGTATTGTACTAAACTCGTTACATCCACTTCAATCATCGTCCAAGCATGTGGAGCTTCATGTTTACTTCTTAGCATATTCGCAGCAATTGCTTTACGAACACCTGTTACTGGTATTTCGATGTCTCCTACTGAAACCGGCACATTTGTCGGTGCAGCAGCTTTTGGTGCAGGAGCAGCTGCTGGAGCTTGAGATGCTACAGGTGCCTGAGCAGTGATTGTTTCTGCAGGAGCAGCTACTGGAATTTCTCCGCTTTCAATGATTTTCAATAAATCTTTGCGTGTAATACGCCCTTCATTGCCAGTACCATTCACTAAAGTAAGGTCAATACCATGTTCTTGTGAAAGTTTTAATACAGCAGGAGAATAACGTGCTTTTGCACCTTTTTCACGTTGAATTGGAGCAGCGTGTTTTTGGACTTCGGCTGGCTTTACTGTTTCAGCAGTTGGTTGCTCTGGTGCCGCTTCCACTACTTCTGCTGTAGCTCCACCTTCAGTTTCAATCGTACAAACGATTTCACCAACTGCAAGTGTATCTCCTTCGTTTGCAATTAGTTCTTTAATAACTCCTGTAAAGGAAGAAGGTACTTCAGCAGTTACTTTGTCTGTGTTTACTTCTGCTAGAGCGTCGTATTTATTGACATGATCGCCTGGTTTCACTAACCATTTTTCAATCGTACCTTCTGTTACACTTTCCCCAAGTTGAGGCATTTTAATTTGTTCTAGAGCCATATATGTTCCTCCTTCCTAATAAGCAGCTAGCTCGCGCATTGCTTTTTCGACTTTATCTGGATTAATCATAAAGAATTTTTCCATCGTTGGCGCATACGGCATAGCAGGAACATCTGGACCAGCAAGACGCATAATCGGTGCATCCAAATCGAATAGACAGTTTTCTGCAATAATTGCAGCGACTTCACCAATAATACTACCTTCTTTGTTGTCTTCCGTAACAAGAAGTACTTTTCCTGTTTTAGATGCAGCTTCAATAATACCTTCTTTATCTAAAGGATAGATTGTACGTAAATCAAGAACATGCACAGAAATTCCGTCTTTTTCTAAACGTTCAGCTGCTTGCAGTGCAAAGTGAACAGCAAGACCGTACGTAATTACCGTAATATCTTCTCCTTCACGTTTAACATCTGCTTTTCCGATTTCGATTGTGTAATCTTCTTCCGGAACTTCCCCTTTAATCAGACGATAAGCACGTTTGTGCTCAAAGAACATAACAGGATCTTCATCGCGAATTGCCGCTTTTAATAATCCTTTTGCATCATATGGAGTAGAAGGAATAACAATTTTTAATCCCGGTTGGTTTGCAAAAACTGCTTCTACAGATTGTGAATGATATAAAGCACCGTGAATACCGCCACCAAATGGAGCACGAATAACAATTGGACAAGTCCAGTCGTTATTTGAACGGTAACGAATACGGGAAGCTTCTGAAATAATTTGGTTCACAGCTGGCATAATGAAATCAGCAAATTGCATTTCTGCGATTGGACGAAGCCCGTACATTGCAGCACCAATACCTACTCCAGCAATAGCGGATTCGGCAAGTGGTGTGTCTAGCACACGGTATTCTCCGAACTCATCATATAGACCATTTGTTGCTTTAAATACGCCACCTTTGCGCCCAACGTCTTCTCCAAGGATAAAAACGCGTTCATCACGAGTCATTTCTTCTTTCATTGCAAGTGTAATTGCATCGATATAAGACATTACTGCCATTATGCGTTCCCCCCATCTTTTTCTGCGTAAACATGCTTCAATGCATCTTCTGGAGCAGCATATGGAGCTTCTTCCGCATAATCAGTCGCTTCATTTACTTCTTTCATGATGCGGTCATTTATTTCTTTTTCTAATTCATCCGTTAATACATTTGTTTCTTTTAAGTATTGCGCGAACGTAATTAGCGGATCTAATGCTTTTCCTTCTGCAATATCTTCCGCTGTACGGTATTGTCTATCATCATCATCTGAAGAGTGGGCCGTTAAACGGTAAGTCACTGCTTCGATTAAGCTTGGGCCTTCTCCGTTACGAGCACGATCAGCCGCTTCTTTTACTACTTTATAAACAGCAATTGGATCTTTCCCATCCACTGTCACACCAGGCATTCCGTAACTTGAAGCACGATCTGCTACAGTTTTACTTGCTACTTGACGATCAAATGGAACAGAAATCGCATAGTTATTGTTTTCAACCATTGTGATACATGGTAACTGGTGAACTCCTGCAAAGTTTAACCCTTCGTGGAAATCTCCTTGGTTTGAAGAACCTTCACCAAGAGTTACAAAAGTAATAAAATCTTTCTTCTCAATTTTCGCAGCAAGTGCTACACCAACAGCATGTGGTAGTTGAGTTGTAACTGGGGAAGAACCAGTAAGAATTCTATTTTTCTTCTGTCCAAAATGTCCAGGCATTTGACGACCACCAGAGTTTGGATCTTCTGCTTTTGCAAATGCAGATAACATTAAATCTCTAGCTGTCATACCAAAATGTAAAACAACACCCATATCACGGTAATATGGTGCAATATAGTCTTTTGTATTATCAAGCGCAAAGGCAGCTCCAACCTGTGCCGCTTCTTGACCTTGACATGAAATAACAAAAGGTATTTTTCCAGCACGGTTTAATAACCACATACGCTCATCAATACGACGCGCCATTAGCATCGTTTCAAACATTTTTAAGACATCTTCATTTGTTAAGCCTAATTCTTCATGACGATTTGTTGTCATTTTCATTGCCTCCTTTTACATGTGAATTGCTTTACCATCTACAGCCAAAGCTGCTTCTCCCATAACTTCACTAAGAGTTGGATGTGGATGAATTGTATGGGCGATTTCCCATGGTGTTGCATCTAATACCATAGCTAGACCTGCTTCAGAAATAAGATCTGTAACATGAGGTCCAATCATATGAACGCCCAAAATATCATTTGTCGCTTTATCCGCAACAATTTTTACAAAGCCATCTGATTCTCCGTAAACAAGTGCTTTACCAATCGCTTTAAATGAGAATTTTCCAACTTTCACTTCAAACCCTTGTTCTTTTGCTTGTTGTTCTGTAATACCAACGCTCGAAGCCTCTGGATTTGAATAAATGCAACGTGATACTAAATTATAGTCAATTGGTGAAACATCATTACCAGCAATATGTTCAATTGCATTAATACCTTCATGACTTGCAACATGTGCCAGTTGAAGCCCTCCAATAACATCACCAATTGCATATATATGTGATTCCTTCGTTTGGAATGTATCAGATACTTGGATAAATCCTTTTTCTATAACGATATCGGTATTTTCTATTCCAATTCCTTCAATATTTGCTTGACGACCAACTGAAACAAGCATTTTCTCTGCTGTGAAGGATTTTACTTCTCCATTCAACTCAGCAGAAATGGTTACTAAATTGTTATCGATTTGAAGTGTTTCAGGAAGAACTTTTGCACTTGTTGCAAAGGTGATACCTTTTTTAGCTAAGAGCTTTTGCATTTCTTTAGAAATATCTTTATCTTCCGTAGGAATAATTCGATCCGCATATTCAATAACGGTCACTTCCACACCAAAATCATTTAACATTGAAGCCCATTCAATTCCAATTACTCCTCCACCGACGATTAATATCGATTTCGGTAATTCTGTCATTGCTAATGCTTCATCTGAACTCATAACAAATGTCCCGTCTATTGTTAAACCTGGTAAAGTTCTTGGTCTTGAACCAGTAGCAATAACGACATTTTTAGGAATTAGCATTTCATTTTCATCACCATTATTCATTTCAACTGAAACTGTTCCTCCTGGAGAAGGAGAGAAAATGGATGGTCCAAGCATTCTTCCTGTACCTTCAAAAACATCGATTTTCCCTTTTTTCATCAAGCCTTGAACACCTTGGTGCAATTGGTTTACAATCGATTCTTTTCTTGCTTGCACGCGGCTAAAATCAAGTGTTACTTCCGACGTATTTACTCCAAATTCAGCAGCATGGTTTTTAGTAGTAGAATAAACTTCAGCACTTCGAAGCAATGCTTTACTCGGAATACATCCTTTATGTAAACAAGTCCCGCCAAGTTTTCCTTTTTCGACAATTGCTGTTTTCAATCCCAATTGAGCGGAACGAATAGCAGCTACATACCCGCCTGTACCGCCACCTAATATGACAACATCATATTCTTTTGCCAAAGTGTTATCCCCCTTTTATTTCATCTAAGAAGGCCGCTTCATAAGAAAGACGGCCATTCTTTTAAATGATGAAATTAGTTGTGTTTCGTATTAACGTCCTGTGATAATATGTTTTCCATTTTGTAAGAACTGGCTACGAGATTTGCCAACACGAGCAATGCGCTCTTCTGCTAATCTGTCTGCTGCAACATACGTTGGAATACCGTCACGTTTTGAAATTTCAAAAATACGTTCGATTTTATCGTAAATTCCTGCTACTCGTTTCATAGCACGGTCGTGGTTATAACCATATAATTCGTCTGCTACATTAATTACTCCACCTGAGTTAATTACGTAATCTGGTGCGTATGCAATACCCATTTCATGGATTATATCTCCATGTTTTGTATCTTTTAATTGGTTATTTGCAGATCCTGCAATTACTTTTGCTTTAAATTGTGGGATTGTGTTGTCATTAATAATTGCTCCAAGTGCACATGGTGCAAAAATATCAACGTCTTGTGAATAAATTTCATCAATACCAACTTGAACAGCTCCGAATGCATTAACAGCACGGTCAACTGAAGCTTGGTTGATATCCGCAACAATTAGTTTTGCCCCTTCTTTATGTAGAAACTCACAAAGTGTAAATGCAACATTTCCTACACCTTGAACTGCAACTGTTTTACCCTCAAGAGAGTCGGATCCAAATGCTTCTTTCGCTGCTGCCTTCATCCCAACGTATACGCCATAAGCAGTCACTGGAGAAGGATTACCAGAAGAACCAAATGCTTCTGAAATACCTGTTACATAGTTTGTTTCTTCATGTATTAAGTCCATATCTTCTACTGTTGTACCTACATCTTCAGCAGTGATATAACGTCCGTTTAATCCTTGAATAAAACGACCGAAAGCACGGAACATTTCTTCGTTTTTATCTTTTAATGGATCACCAATAATTACAGTTTTACCGCCACCTAAGTTAAGTCCCGCAGCTGCGTTTTTATAAGTCATTCCTTTTGCTAAACGAAGTGCATCTTCAATAGCTTCTTCTTCTGTTGCATAATTCCACATACGTGTTCCACCAAGTGCTGGTCCTAATGTTGTATCATGAATAGCAATAATTGCTTTTAATCCTGAAGTTTTGTCCTGACAAAAAACTAATTGCTCGTAATCATAAGTCTCCATATATTTGAAAATTTCCATCTGTAGTTCCTCCTAGTAGTTAAGTAATTATTTATTTTTTCGAAAATATTTATTTTCGTAAAATACATCCCCATGTAATTAACTGAATTTATATGTTTGAAACCCCTTTGTAGAAGCTTTTGACATTTCAAGTAATTTTAGCATCCCCATGCAAAATATCACTTTAATCTAAATTATATTTCTCTAGTTTATAATATAAGGTACGAAGTGAAATGTTTAGCTTTTTCGCTGTTTGAGATTTATTTCCACCACAAACTCTTAGAGCATTCAGCAAAACTTTTTTCTCCATCTCATCCATTTGTTCAGCAAGTGTTCCTAATTGTGCCTCATTGAAGCCGTTCTCCGAAAATGATAAGATCGATTTTGGCAAATGATGTTCTTCAACAATTCGATCTTGCGCTTCTAAAAAGATCATTGCTCGGCTAATTATGTTCTCCAATTCTCGTATGTTCCCTGGCCAATCGTAAAGCGTTAAGCTTTCCATAGCTGATTTTGTGAACCCCTCAATATTACGCCCAAATTCCTTATTTAATTTTACTAATAAATGCTCTGCTATGGAAGAAATGTCTTGCTTCCTTTCCCTTAGAGAAGGAACATGTATGGGCATACGATTTAACTGAAAGTAGAAATCCTCTCGGAATAATCCTTCTCGCATTAACTTTTCAAGATTAAAATAACTTGCAGCGATAATACGAACATCCACTGGAATTGATGTGGTTCCACCTATTCTTACAAAGGCATTCTCACGAAGTACTCTTAAGAGTTTAGCCTGAGTCTTATTTGTTAATTCACCAACTTCGTCTAAGAAAAGTGTTCCGTTATTTGCTTCATCAAATAAACCTGAATAGACTACTCCGTCTTCTTCATATCCAAATAACTCACGTTCTAATAGATGTTCTTCTTGAGAACTACAATTCACTCGAAAGAATCGATTATGCCTTCGATTACTTGCACTATGTATGGCGTGAGCAAATAATTCTTTTCCTGAACCGACTTCTCCTCTTAGAAGAACGGTTATAGGTACACTGGCAGCAAGCTTAGCTTGATTTATAGCAAGTTGAATTTGTTCTGATTTCCCTAAGATATCCTCAAATGAATAACTTAACTCTAGGTTTCGGATAAGAGTACGTGCTTGATCGAGTTCTTTCATTAACGAGCGGATTTCCGTCATATCGTGAATTACCCCAACACTTCCTTTTAGAAGGTTGTTAACAATAATTGGAGCAACATTCACAATAACGTCTTTTTTCTGTTTACCTACTCTTATATTTACACCTCGAATAGGCTTACGAGTTTGAAGAACTTTCAAGTGAATACTTTCACCTTCAGATATGTCAGCAGTTGCTGGTTTTCCTATGACTTCTTCTTCACTTAAACCGGTAATACGAGAATATGCAGGATTGATGAGAATACCTTTTCCTTCCTCATCCACTACAGATATCGCATCTTCACTAGACTGAATTATCGCTTCAAGCATTGTTTGTATTTCCGTAAGGTCGGTTATTTCTTCTGCAAGCCTAACAACTTCTGAAATGTCTTTAAAGACTGCAAATGCTC
Organism: Psychrobacillus sp. NPDC058041; assembly: GCF_042885655.1. NCBI lineage: Bacteria > Bacillati > Bacillota > Bacilli > Caryophanales > Bacillaceae > Psychrobacillus > Psychrobacillus sp. NPDC058041. The sequence goes on along the minus strand of NZ_JBHVRO010000006.1, from coordinate 170,582 downwards.
CGATTTTTTTACCTTGCTCATTAATCATTGGATATCGTGAAGTTACTATTTTGGTACCGCTTTCAAGAATTAGTTCTTTATTTAACTCAATTTGACCAGAATCAAAAATTCTAGGCAATTCACTTTGTGAAATAACATCATATACATGTCTTCCAATGGCATCTTCTATAGAAACTTTCGTCATTTTAGAAGCACTTTTATTAAAGAAATTTACAATTCCTTTTTCATTGATTCCAATCATGCCTTCTTCAATTGAGTTAAAAATAAGTTCTTGAATCATTTTTTTACTATCTAATATTTGGATAAATTTATTCTTTTCTTCTACTAACGTAACAATTAAATTTGCAATTTCACCAGGGATTAAAACTGTAGTTACTGGACGTTTCGAAAGTAGTTCTAAAAATACTTCTTTACTTCCTGTAACATCAATTATAATTTGGATATCACCATTTAAGAGGGGTTTCCAATCGGTATAAGTATGAATATGATGCTTTTTTGCATATTGCATTCCAGGAGCATTTTCATCAATATCGACGATTCCTTTTACTTGAAGGTAATCAGCCTGTTCAAACAGCCTCAAAAGTGCATATCCGCCTTTACCCGCACCGATGATTAATATGTTTTGCAAAAAAATTCACACCCCCATTTTCCCTCTGCAACTTATTGCACTTCTCATATATCATAACTCATGTTCCATGAGTTGACAATAATATTCTCCCATGTAAAATTAAATTTATTAAAAGTGCTAAAGCTCATGGTCGAATAATATATTTTTTGGTATTTTTACCTTGACTTGTTGACGGCTGAAGCAACTTCAAAACAGGAGTGATCATTATGGCCCGTTTAGCTGCCTTAATTGTACTATTGATTCCTGGTATACTCGCAGCATTTGGTATTAAGCTAATGAGAGATACTTTTTTCGGGATACATATCTTACCTATTGGTGCTTTGTGGTTTCAATTTATTTGTGGAGTTCTATTCACACTATTAGGTTTAGGTTTTTTTGCAGGCTTTTTGTTGAACAGAGATCGGAAAAACGGAAAAGTTGCCCCTCGTTTTCAAAAGAAGAAGTAACATAAATACATCCGTCATATAGCTGAGCCTTGTCTTAACTATTCGATGAATGCTTTTGGACATACTATTTCCAGAGAAAAAAAGCTCGTACAGTGATTATGTCGCTGTACGAGCTTTTTCAATATCTATATCTTGTGATGAATATTGTCCGTTACACTATTAGTTCATCCCCTGAATTAATAAAAAAATGACTGTATGCAAGCTCCTTTATATGAGTTTACCTACAGTCAGAGACGATGATCTTTTTATTCATCTTCTTTTTTGTATTTTTAATATTTTTCCAGGGAAATCTGTAATCCAACCAATGACGGAATCATGCGGATCTGCTAGATAATTTTCATTACCTTTAATATTGTAAAAACGCATAGGAAATCCCGCATTCCAAATGGAATACATTAAATCTGATCCGTAGAATTTTTTGTTCAAATGGATAGCATCGAACTCTTTTATGGAAAGAACATAATCCCAATCCGAATTCTTTTTCCCTATAAATGCAGTTTGAACATTACGATTCATTGCATGAATTGATTGAAGGATACTAAATTCAAAAGAAGAAAAATGGATATCTTCCACGCCTTTACTTTTTTCTACGACTTCACGAATTTTTTCACTTTTACCAAGAAAAGATTCTTTTAATTCTACATTTAGTTTAATACCAGTTGGAATTGCGAATTTCAAAAACTCATCAAACGTCAATACTCTGCTTCCGGAAAATTTCCTGAAAAAGGAATGACCTAATCTTAATTGCAATACTTCTTCGGCAAGCATGTCAGTTATTCTTCTTTTGTTTCCTGCCAAGCGAAAAAAATCGATATCGTGTGTGACAAACGCCACACCATCAGCAGATAATTGTAGATCAAGCTCGATACCATTTGCACCAAGAGTTACAGCTTTTTTAAATGCCTCCAAAGAATTTTCAACCGTTCTAAACTTAGCACCTCTATGTGCATATACTGGAATTTTAGACATTCAACTCTCCATTTTCAAGCTTAAATTTACCCTTTGTTTTTTTAGATAACGTCGTTGATTTATTAGCAATTTGTATAACAGTACCAGCATTTGCTTCTTGCTTAATATCAATGAAATAGTCTGTAGAAGTGCGAAGAAGCTTCAATATTCTTTGTATTTCAGTATCTAATTCTTTCACTTCGCTCTCCATCGTATGACATTTTTGTTTTGTTTGCTCATAAGTAGCGATCTGTTGTTTTGACATGGTACTTTTAAACTGAGTTAGTTGGTTAATTTGAAAATTTATCTTTGTTATCTCATCTTGAAGCTTCAACATTTCTTCCGCTTTAATTTTCGCATTTTCTGTTAATATTTTTCTATCGATTCCTTGGACAATTAGTTCCGTCTTTCTTTCTAAACTATTACCAGTATAGGCAGCGGTTATAGAATTAATAGCTATTACTTTACCACCTATGATTTTCCCTTTACGCTCGTCCAAAATTATTTCATTTCCGAAAATAGTTGATCCCATAGAATAAAATCCGATGTGTACATTTTCTTTTGCTTCTAAAGTACAGCCATTCGCATGTTTTATATAGATATTTTTATCTGCTTCTATTTTCGTAATATCTTTTCCGAAAACTCCACCTTTTATAAATACATCGCCTTCCGTTGACTTTATCAATTCAGCAGAATTAACCCCTTCGTTTGATTCTACGGAAATATCTCCTGAAGCAATTATTGAATAACCAGGCATTACGGTACCTTTTATTTGGATCGAACCATCAAATTTTAAATTACCTGTTTCCAAACCGACATCTCCATTAATTACAAGATGTTTTTGAACAGAAAGAACCCCATTTACTTCCCCAATAATTCCGTTGGTTTTGGATCGAAGTATTGTTTTTCCATCTTCCTCTACTTCATATGCCGATTCATTATCATATTTTAATGGGAAATCATCACCTTTTTCAGCTGGAACGACCCCACCTAGAATATTTCTACCTACTATCCCCTCTTGCGCCGGTATTTTTTCTCCAAGCCAAGAACCTTCTTTAATTTCTACGATAAAATTCATATCGAAATAATCTGCTTTTCCATCCACGTTTATTTGGGGCTTTTTTTCAGCTTGCTGTAGATATGTTACTATTGCATCTTTACCTTTTTGAGGAGGCAGTCCACTTGCAACTATGTATGCTTTTCCAGTTATTATATTTTGAAAATCAATTGGAGTATGACCAAAAATAATATTATTCTCAGTTAGTAACTGGTCAATTGCTTCTTGAATTTCTTTCGTATGTTCCAGTATATGACTTTGAGATTCGTAAACTGTTACAACTGCTTGCATCTTGTCATTACTGATTTCTATATCCACACTATCTATCCAACTACCAATTTCTATAGGTTCGTTTATTTTATTTTCTACTGCTTTTTTTAACGCCATAAAATTAGTAACTCTTAATCGGGCATACTTGCGAGTCATTTCATCAAATTTTTTCAGATTATATCCATCTTTATTAATAGTTATAAATACTCTTCCTTTTTCTTCGGAAAGTGTTACTTCTTCATTCTTCTCAATTATCACGACTTATACACTTCCTTCCTATTTTCTATTATACTCATTTTTCTAACAATGGGTAAAAACAATAGAAAAAGCGTTCGAAAATAGTATCTTCGGACGTTTTTCCTCTCATTGGAAATAGATTTTCCTCTAACTATTGAATCTTTTGCACTAGCTTATTTATCTTTTATTGTGAATATTTTCTTTTTATTTTGTTACTTCTCAACAAAAAAACATCATACCTTACTGATAAGTTTAACTACCAATAAAAAATAATGTCTATTTTGAACTTATATTGGATTTATAATTCATATAACTTCAGTACACTTAAGATTCAAATCCACTTCAACTAGCCATATTCCCCATACGGATCTTGTATGATATCTAGATCCCATTCGTCTACTAGTTTAAGATGCTCAGGCAACATCATAGCAACCCATTTTTTCGAACCTCTATCACGAACTTTGGATAAATCTAACGCTTGGTCAAAATAGTCATTATTCATCATATAACCGTACTCCTTTCCAACCATTATAAGAACACATGTTCGATTTGTCTACTCATACTAAAAAGTACTATTGACTGGAAATAAAAAAAGAGAGCAAATTCGCTCTCTCACTTACTTCTGTTGATAATAAATAAGTTGTGCTTTAGTATAAAAGTTTTCATCATCTATTTGTAATAAAACGTCAAAATCAGATTTCTTCCAACGTGTAAATAAAGATGAGTATTCGGTAGAAGAAGCAGAATAATCTTTCCCAAGTTCTTTAACTGCAGCAGTATGAAGTTGATTATACAAATAATTCATTTCATTCCAAGTGTTGTACGAATCTCTATCTGGTAAAAAATCATATACTATGTATTTAATTTTTCCGTTTAGGAAATAGTATTTTAAGTGAGCGTAGTAGCCAAATTTTTTCGTTTCGTATGTCAACTGAGTTATTTCCTCATCTACTACTTTGCTTAAAAATTTCGCTGATTCAGATTTTTCAACTTCGCTAACACTCATATTAAAGGTTTCTTCCGAAATTGATAATATTGCTCCTTGATTTTTTAATAAAGCTAACTTACTTTTTGATGGAGTTTCATACAAAATATTAGAATTCTTCTGAATATAGCTACCTCCACCTACTCCATATAGTCCACCTTGATTACTCTTATAACTATACACACGAAACTCTTCACCCTTTTTAAGTGTCCGAACAGTAGTCAACGATCCGTCACTTTCTAATTTAACTAGCGATGAGTTTGAAAGCACGGTTATTTTCCCGACTTGTCCAAGTTTCAGCTCTGTTTTACCCCACATAACCTTAGCTGCACTTGCACTATTGCCGTTAAAAGACCCAATCCCAACTACTAACATAAACATTAAAATAACTTTAAATGATTTAGATAACAAAATGTACCTCCTCCTATATTTTAATAGTACAAGCATATTATTTATTCAATCCTATCTAATGAATCTGCGTATTTCTTAAAATTTGCGTCACTCATATCTCCATTCATTTGAAGAAGAAAGTTACCTTTTTGATGAGTGTGTGAATAAAACATAGGTCCAGCATTCCCCAATTCGTCATAGTAGCTTTTTGCTTGTGCCAAATCTTTCTCATTTTTAAACAAAAATAATCGACCGCCAGCATCTTCTCCTAATGAAGGAATTAAAATCCGTTTCCCTTCCTTGCGCATGTTACCGAACTCCTTATTTTCTAAATCGAATGTCCCACCAACTTCTAACCCATCATCTTTAAATTGTTGAATAACATCTTCTGTAGTCAATGACGCATTTTCTTTAGTTGATCTATGCTGGAGTAGAGCTAGTTTTGATTTAGATGGTGTTTCATATTTTACTTTAGCATTCTTTTGGATATAGCTGCCACCACCTACTCCAAACAATCCACCGTGATTACTCTTATAGCTATAAACTCGGAACTCTTCACCTTTTTTTAATGCACGAATATTAGATATAGACCCATCACTTTCTAATTTAACTAAAGCAGTATTTTCTGTAATAGTAGCCTTACCAATTTGACCTAACTTTAATTCCGTTTTACCCCACATTACTTTGTTTGATGCATCTGCTCCTACTGTGTACATACTACTTAAAGTGAAAGCTAACACTGTAAGCATTACTACTTTAATAAATTTTGATAACATTACAATTCCCCCTTATGTATTTACTTATATAGTACATTTTGGAAGAATATAAGTCTATTAGAATGTAAAAAAAGCACCTCTTCCGAGATGCTTATCTTTATTTTAACATCATTATTTTCACAAACTTTTACCCGCCATTCGTTGATACACATTAATCTCTGCCGTAATCACATTGAAGTCTGTCGATAATGTCAACTCGTTCTCAGCTAATTAAAGCACCTTTATCTATTTACAATTCTACAATTATTACTTTCCATTTAGCTTTACTAGTTATTTTACCTCCTACTTTCATAATTTTTCCGTTCAGATTATTTTCCAAGAAAAAATCTACAGCTTTTGGATGGGAAATAAAAGATAAATTAAATGGTTTAAAGTTATCTATTATTTTTGCTTGTATTTTTACTTTTCCATCTAGCCCCATTTCAACTTGTACTCTATCGATTTGTATTTTCGCTTCAAATTGTGCTCTAGGTGTTTTATCGTCAAGTTTTTGTTGGAACTGACGTAGCTTACCATCTTGTCCATAATACTCATTAGTTGTTAGCTCACCATTTACTGATACTTCATCAGCTACTAATTCTTGACCATTCTTTGCAGCTTCAGCAACATCTTAACAGATTCATTAGCCGTTGACATTTCATACTTGCCACGTTCAGACAGACTTCTCATGTATGCCCTCAAATGTTCGTCTGTTATATTTTTAGGAGTTGTTATATTAAATTCAACATCTAAAAACTTTCGCAAACAATTTCAATGTCTGTTCATATGACTTCATTGTTTTACTTGCTAAACCTTATGCTGAACAATCCAACATAAACCTATCTATTTCTATGTCAAAATCAGACACAACAAAAAACACCTCCACTAACAAGCTGGAGCACTTGTAAATAAAGGCGTTTCATATTCAACATCAATTAATTTAGGTTTATTGGCTACAGAAAGTAGTCAGTTGGTATAGAATCTGTGACCTCAATTTTTATAACCCCTTGGTACGATTACGTCAACTAGCCATATTCTCCATACGGATCTTATCAGCTATCATTGCAATGAATTCGCTATTTGTAGGTTTACTTTTCAAATGATGTACAGTATATCCAAACATTTTCGAAATTGTTTCATAGTTTCCTCGGTTCCAAGCTACTTCAATTGCATGTCGAATTGCTCTTTCTACACGTGATGGTGTAGTTTGAAACTTTTTAGCTATTTCTGGATACAAAACTTTTGTAATGGAACCAAGTAGTTCAATGTCAGAATAAACCATTTGTATTGCTTCCCTTAAGTAGGAATAACCTTTAATGTGAGCAGGTACTCCAATTTCTTTAATGACATTTGTAATTATGTTGTCAATTATACGTTTATTTTGCAGAGCATCTTTTTCTGGGTTCGATTTTAATGGAGCTTCTTGGACTCTTTCTTTTCTGCCAGCAACTTGTTTTATTTGAGTAACTAATCGTTCAAATTCAAAAGGTTTAAGCATGAAATAAGAAGCACCTAGTTCTGCTGCTTGTTTCATCACATCTTCTTGTCCAAAAGCAGTTAACATTATTACTTGGAGATTATTCAATTGATCGTTTTTCTGTATACTGTCTAAAACTGCAATTCCGTCTAGATGAGGCATTATGATATCTAATAGTAAAACGTCGGGACTAACTGTTTCAAGTAACTCTAAACAAAGCTTACCGTTTACTGCAGTTCCTATAACTTCAATTTCTGGATGTTTGTCAAAATAAGCATCCATTGTTCGAATTAAATCTTTGTTATCGTCTACAATTACAATTTTTATTTTTTCCATTACCTCATCCACCTTTTGTATTTTTTCACTTAGATAGTATTCGCTATTATTAGACTACATCCTTTAATTTTGTTAAAAATGAGGCTTTAATAACACAGTTTCTATACATTCCGACAAAACGTTAACCATTTCTACAGCTTTGTCGAATTTTCTTTACTTCATTGTATATGTAGTTTTAGAAAAAGGCTACACTAAAAAAGTACAGCCTCAAACAATCACCTTGGTTTTAGTTGAATACGACAAAGAGTCGTTATCCCGCTTGAAGAAGTCTCTTTTTTTATTATCGCATAATATGAAGTATATTTTTTCTCACCCACAGTATTTTTATAAGAAAAAAAGGCAGAAAGACTCCCAGTCCTTTCAAGAAGAGTAGCATATAAATGTCGTTACTTTCCGCTACGGCGGGCGTTTTTCGCGGGGATGGCATCAGTCTCCTCGTCACTGGCGTTCCTGCGGGGCATCAAGGAAGAGGTGCCTTTAGCCTTCCTCTCCTGCATTCCTGCGGGCATTCAGCACGAAGGCATGATCATCTATCCCCTTAGCGATAGATGAACTATCTCTTCTTGTTAGGTACTACTCACTTAGTGGATTGTAGTGAAAGGTGGCGACTCCAGTCGGAGGCCGACAGGATGTTGGTCACGAAGGCGTTGCCACACGATGTGGCGCTCTTAGCCTTTGTTCCTCTGTGAGACAGATCAGCGATCTCAACGAACGCGTAGCGGCGCCCCTGCGGAACGCGTCCACCTGAAACGAAAATCCACGGTATTATTTTTCGCAGTTCTTTTCTTTAAAAAAAATGACTGTAGGCAACCTCGATTGATATCGGGTTTTCTACAGTCATTGGCTACACTTATATGTTATATCCTCATGGATTCTTTTTCATCATTTCCGTTATGGATAGTGCTGCTCCATTTTTAGGTTTTTCTACGTACATATGTGTTACTACACCGATAAGTTTATTTTGCTGAATTATTGGACTCCCGCTCATACCTTGAAGAATTCCACCTGTCTTTTCAATCAGAACCTTGTCAGTTACAGTAAATTGAAATTGATGGTCTTCAATAGTTGTGATTTCAATTGTAAAGTCTTGTACTTTCTCGCCATCGATCGAAGTTCGCATAATTGCTTCACCAGTCATTATAGCTTCTTTGTCAGCAATTTCTACTTCTTGCAAAGGAATATTTTCTATTGCATTTTCTTCCATCTTCCCAAAGATTCCATAAATATTATTTTCATTTATTCCACCAATTGGAGAAGTATTGTTTTGATGAGACGTTATTTTGTATCCGGGTTTTCCAGGGATACTTTTCTTTATTTGCTCAATGGAAGACAAGTAAATCGAACCTTCGGAAAAACTTGGAGTTAATCCTGAATTATGATCGATAATTTGATGACCTAACGCACCAAATTCATGTGTTTCTAAATTTAGATACGTTAAGGTACCTATTCCTTCTGTTGCATCTTTTAAAAATGGAAGAAGTTTCAGTATCTGTTCAGAAGTAATTTCTTTTGTATACATCTTTTTATTACGCTCATAATGAATAATGAGTTGCTTTTTATCTTTTATATGGGTTTTAATATCTTCCATTGAAGTCACGTTTTGTGAATCTATTTGTTGAATGGAGTCACCTGTACGCAGCCAATAATCGTCTGTTAGTAATACATCATGACTAAGTAACACGGCTCCGTACTGAAGATCAATTTGTATGGATTGTCCTAATGGAACTACCGAAGTTTTTTGTGCAAAAGTGGGACTGACTGCAAAGAAAAAAGTAAAGAAAAGTATCGGAATTAGCGACCATATACGATAGCTTGGCTTCATATTTCACCTCCTATACAATTACTATATCCTACAGAAGAAACTCTATGTGAGGTAAATAATTGATAAAAAAAGAAGACCTTAATCAGCAAGGTCTTCAAGCATTTCGAAATATTTTTTTTCGTTCATTCGCTAATTTTAACAGCTCTTTAGAATGTTGTAAGGTCGCGCTTGTAATTTCAGCTCCTGACATCATTCTACTTAATTCCTCTGCTCGTCGATCATCTATAACTTCTTCTAAGATGGTGTACGTTCGATTTCCAGTTACTTCTTTTTTGATCATTAAATGCTGATCTGCCATTGCGGCAACTTGTGGTAAATGTGAAATACATAACACTTGCGAATTGGTTGCAATTGCAGCTATTTTCTCCGCAATCGCTTGTGCTACTCGTCCACTAACACCAGTATCAACTTCATCAAATATAATTGAGGTAATTCCTTGGTGCTTTGAAAAAATACTCTTTAATGCAAGCATCATTCTAGATAGCTCACCACCAGATGCAATCTTTGTTAAAGGCTTTGGTGGTTCACCTACATTAGTTGAAATATAAAACGAAATATCATCCATTCCATTTTCGTTATATATTATTTTAGAATGCTCATGAAACATTACTGAAAAAGTCGCTTTTTCCATATAAAGTTCTTGTAATTGTTCCATTATCGCTTCACTTAATTGTTTAGCTGCTTTTTTTCGTTTATCCGTTAAATCATATGCTTCAAGTTCCAAATCTTTTTCGATTTGTCTTATCCTCTCAGACATTTTTTGAATTTGTTCATCTCTGTTTACTAACTGCTCAAGACTGTTGGAAATTTGCTCTTTATATTCTAAAATAGATTCAATTGACTGACCATACTTTCGCTTTAATGTTTGAATGAACGCTAAGCGATCTTCCACATCTTGAAGTTGGTTACTATCGTATTCCATTTCATCTAATTCACTTTTTAACTGATATGCAGCATCTTGCAACATATAAAATGCAGATGAAACATTTTCACTTAGCTCGAGCATATTTTTATCTACATCAGAAATATCTTGTAAATCTGCCATGGCAGTTCCAATATAATCTAAACCTCTCGATTCTGATAAAATCGCTTCATATGCGCTACTCATTTTATCAAAAACCTTATGAAAATTTTGTAATTTCTTTTTTTCTTCTTGAAGTTGTTCTTCTTCCCCAATAACTAAATTTGCGTCATTTATTTCTTCTACTTGAAATGTATACAAATCAATCTTATGGGCAATTTGTTGTTCATTTTCCGTTAAAGTCGCTAAATCTTTTATCCACTTTTTATATTTAGAGAAGAGTTCTTTATAAGATTCTTTCACTTGCCTTATTTTTTCACCCGCAAACTGATCTAGTAAATGAATATGTGCTTTTTCATCCATTAGTTCTTGGCTCTCATGTTGTCCATGGATATCAATAAGGGATGCTCCGATTTCGCGTAATATACCAATTGTCACAAGTTTACCATTTATACGACAAACACTTTTCCCAGAGTCACTAATATCTCTTCTTAAAATAATAGATTCTTCGTCAATTTCTATTCCAACATCTATCATTTTATTAAAAACTCCATGTTTTGGATTAGTAATGATAAATAAACCCTCTAATTCTGCTTTTTTTGCACCATGTCGAATAAACTCTTGAGAACCTCTTCCACCACATAACAAATGTACTGCATCAATAATAATAGATTTCCCTGCACCAGTCTCTCCAGTTAGAACTGTAAGTCCTTCTTCAAAACCAACAGTTAACTCATCAATAATAGCAAAGTTTTTAATTGATAACTCTTTTAACAACGGCTTTCACCTCTTTATCATCCACCTTGGTATTTTACCTAATCACAAGTGTATTATAACGCCTGTTCTTTAGGTTATAGCATTTCTAGTAAACGTTTTTTCACAACTTCACAATCAGAATCTTGTCTACATATTATTAAGCATGTGTCATCTCCACAAATTGTTCCTAATATTTCTGTCCAATCTAAATAATCGATTAAGGAACCTATTGAATGTGCATTTCCTGGTAAAGTTTTCATAACTAAAAAATGGCTTGCTCCATCAATACTAACAAAAGCATCGGTCAATGCTCGTCTCAACTTTTGGGTCGGGTTAAAACGTTGATCTGCAGGTAAGCTATATTTGTAACTACCGTTAGGAAGTGGAACTTTCACTAAGTGCAATTCTTTAATATCTCTTGAAACAGTAGCTTGAGTAACGTTATATCCTGCATTTTTCAAAAAATCAACTAAGTCATCTTGTGTTTCTATTTCATTATTAGAAATAATATCACGTATTCTAATATGCCTTTGTCCTTTGTTCATTTATGTCACCCCATTGTATATTTATACTAATTACTTAATACATTATCATTTCAACTAAAAAGTAACAAGAAAAAAACGCGACTCAGAAAGGAGCCGCGTTATTTTAATGTAGCATGTGCTTCATTAACTAGAGCCACAAAATCGATTTGATGAGGTATTAATAATTCATTTTCAACACTTGTTAAATGAAATAAGAATTCTATATTTCCCTCTCCACCTGTAATTGGAGAATATGAAGCATTTTTTAAATAGAAGTTTTGACTCTCTGCAAATGCTGCAATTTCATTTAACACATCCAAATGAACTGCTTTATCTCGTACAACCCCTTTTTTACCTACACGATCTTTACCTGCTTCAAATTGGGGTTTAACAAGTGCAATAACATCTCCGTTTGGAACTAGAATTGTTTTTAAAGTTGGAAAAATTAGTTTCAAAGAAATAAAGGATACGTCGATTGATGAAAATGAAGGCAGTCCTTCACTAAAATCAGCAGGTGTTGCATATCTGAAATTCGTTTTTTCCATTACAGTGACACGAGGATCTTGGCGAATTTTCCAAGCTAGCTGATTACTTCCAACATCGAGTGCATATGCATGCTTTACACCATTTTGTAATCCGCAGTCTGTAAAACCACCTGTAGATGATCCGATATCCAACATAATTTTGTCTTGAATTGTGAGATCGAATTGTTCTAATGCTTTTTCAAGCTTTAACCCACCTCGACTAACGTATTTCAAAACTTGACCTTTTACAGTCAAAAGTGAATCTACTTCTATCTTTTCTCCTGGCTTATCAATACGTTCTTCCTTTTTATATATAAGCCCGGCCATTATTGCACGCTTCGCTTTTTCTCTCGTTTCAAATAGTCCCTGTTCTACTAACAGGATGTCTACTCGTTCTTTAGGAATTTTTGTCATGATGAGATATACCTGTTAGCAGTAGCAACAGAATTTTCTACTACATTCACAATTTCATCGCTTGTAATATTGATTTCATCTAATAATTGATTTACATCGCCATGTTCTATAAATACATCGGGTATACCAATACGTTTAACATTAGCTTGCAATTCATTTTCGTTGAAAAACTCTAAAACAGCACTTCCAAATCCACCTTGAAGTATACTTTCTTCCACAGTAATAATTGAAATATTACGTTTTTGTAATGAACGCAACATCTCTTCATCTAAAGGTTTTATGAAACGAGCATTTATTACTTCTACAGAAATATTTGCTTGTTCTAATTTAGATGCAGCTTCTAAAGCCATTGGAATAGTTGTTCCGAAAGTTAAAATGGCAGCTTGCGTTCCTTCTCTCAAAACTTCCCATGTACCAATTGGAATTGTTTTCAATTCTTCGTCCATAGGAACCCCTAATCCATTTCCACGTGGATAACGAAGGGCGATTGGACCATCCGAATATTGAAACGCTGTTTTCACCATATGTTGCCCTTCATTTTCATCTTTTGGCATCATGATCACCATATTTGGTAAATGACGCAAAAACGAAATATCAAATACACCTTGATGTGTTTCTCCGTCTGCTCCAACCAATCCTGCACGATCAATGCCAATAACAACATTTAAGTTTTGTCGACAAATATCATGAAGAACTTGGTCATATGCACGCTGAAGAAATGTAGAGTAAATGACTAAAAACGGTTTCATACCATCTGCAGCAAGACCTGCTGCCATTGTAGTAGCATGCTGTTCCGCAATACCTACATCAATCATTCGATCCGGAAATTCAGAGGCAAATCCTTCAAGCTTTGAACCAACCGGCATAGCAGGGGTAATCGCAACAATACGCTTATCTTGTCGAGCAAGTTTTCTGGCAGTTTCTGCAATAAGTCCACTCCAAGATGGTGCAACAGTGGTAGACTTAACAAAATCTCCTGTCTCCATTTTATATGGACCAGTTCCATGCCAAGTACCAATTTTATCTTGCTCTGCCGGTTTAAATCCTTTACCTTTTTTCGTAATAACATGAAGAAGGACAGGACCTTTCATCTTTTTCGCATTTTTAAGGTTTTCTTCTAATGCCTCAAAGCTATGCCCATCAATCGGACCTAAATAAGTGAAACCTAACTCTTCAAAAAATACTCCTGATACAAGTAAGTACTTTAAGCTATCCTTCACACGTTCTGCTGTATTTGCTAATTTCCCTCCGACTGCAGGGATTTTCTTTAGTAAATATTCTAGTTCATCTTTTGCTTTGTTATATGTTCCATGTGTACGTAATTTTCCTAATACATTATGGAGAGCTCCGACGTTTGGAGCTATCGACATTTCGTTATCGTTTAAAATGACAATCATGTCTGTTTTTTCATGTCCGATATGATTTAATGCTTCTAGAGCCATTCCACCTGTAAGTGCGCCATCTCCAATGATTGGTATGACGTAATTCGATTTTTTTTGTAGATCTCGTGCTGTAGCCATTCCCATTGCAGCTGAAAGAGAAGTTGAGCTATGTCCTGCTTCCCATACATCATGTTCGCTTTCAATTCGTTTAGGGAATCCGCATAATCCTTTATATTGTCGTAAAGTATCAAACTGGTCTGCTCTACCAGTTAAAATTTTATGCACATATGCTTGATGCCCTACGTCCCAAAGTAATTTATCGTCAGGACTATTAAACGCACGATGAAGTGCAATTGTTAGTTCTACGACTCCTAAATTTGGTCCAATATGTCCACCCGTAACAGACAATTTTTCTATTAAAAACGATCGAATATCTTCACTTAATTCCTTTAATTGTTCATTATCTAAACTTTTTAAAAAGGATGGGCTAGAAATTGATGTTAAATCCATTGCCATCACACACCTTCTATTAGATTTCCTTCGTGATACTTCAGTAAATATAATAACAATAATCTACCTTAAAACAAAATTATTCGCTATCAATTAGATCTTTTCGTAATATAATTTGCAATTTCTAAAAGTAGACCTTCTTGTAAATTAACTGTTTGAAGTGCATTTATCGCTAAATTATATTGCTTTTGTAACTGCTCTTTAGCCCCATCTAACGTTAATATAGATGGGTATGTATTTTTTTCACTTAAAACATCCTTGCCAGCTGTTTTCCCCAGTTCCTCAGATGTTCCTTCGATATCTAAAATATCATCTTGTATTTGGAATGCTAATCCTATATGAAATGCATAGTCTTTTAGAGCTTGCATTATTTCTTCGTTAGCATCAGCAATAATTCCACCCGCCAAAATGCTAAATGAAAGAAGTGCCCCGGTTTTGTTTACGTGAACTTCTTCTAATTCAGATAAGGACAGGGATTTCCCCTCTCCAAGCATATCTAATACTTGGCCACCAACCATTCCTTCTGCTCCTGCCGCATAACTCAATTGGTTAGTAAGTTGTACTTTTTGTTCCGCTTTAAGATTATTTAATCGAGCTATAATTCCAAAAGCAAGGGTTACTAATGCATCTCCTGCTAATACTGCAAGCGCTTCCCCAAATACAATATGATTTGTTGGTTTACCACGACGAAGATCATCATCATCCATACATGGAAGGTCATCATGAATTAGAGAATAAGTATGAATCATCTCAATCGTACATGCAACAACGATTGCATCCTCATTTTGTACTTCAAGCTCTTCTAGAACTGCAAGCGTGTATAGAGGTCGTATTCTTTTTCCACCTGCTTGAAGAGAATAAGCCATTGCTTTTTTTAACTCAGATGGTGCTTTTAACTCTTTTATTAATAAATCTAATTTTTGTTCAATAAGTGGTTGATTTGTTTGAATAAATGTTTGTAATAAACTACTCATTTGTACTACCAGCTTCTTCTGTATTTTCACCGATGAAAGAGACAAGTTGTTTTTCGGCACTTTGTAATTTTTCACTGCAAAGTTTCGAGAACTCCATCCCTTTTTGATATAGTTCTATTGCATTTTCTAGGGGTACATCGCCTTGCTCAAGTTGCCGAACGATATTTTCCAATTGCTGCATTGCTTCATCAAACGGAATTTCATTTTTTTTCATAAAAGTTAGTCCCTTCTTTCTTTCATTTCTGCATGTTGCACAATCGCTTCAATCTGGCCATCAGGGAGTGTTACATATATGGAATCGCCTTTTACTACTTCATCCACCGATTTTACCACTTTTCCATCTAAATACGTAATACTATAACCTCGATCAATAATTTTTAATGGATTTAATGCTTCAAGTGTTCGGATTGAGCCTATAAAGTTTTGCCGCTTCTTTTCATAGGTGGAAAGGGTTATTTTAGCTAAATGATTGGTTAAAGTGTCCACTAATTTCAACTGTTGATCAATCATTTTTTGCGGTGATAATAAAAGCATTCTATTTTCTATTTGTATTAAATTTCGTTCTTTTTCTTTAACTAAGCGATTTATTTCTCTTTGTAATTGTTGCTCCGTTCGTATATACCTCTCTATAAAAGGACGATATAGTTTCTCGGGAGTTGCAAGAACTGGAGATTGGATTGCACGCTGGTATCTATTCTTTTCATCATGCAGCTTTTTAGATACCATATTTAAGCATGTCGCTTGATAAGCAAGAATATTCTTCATAAGATTTTCTTTACTCGGAACAGCAATCTCAGCAGCTGCGGTTGGTGTTGGTGCACGCAAATCAGAAACAAAGTCCGCAATCGTAGTATCCGTTTCATGTCCAACTGCACTAATAATAGGGACATGACTATTAGCAATTGCACGAGCTACTATCTCTTCATTGAATGCCCATAAATCTTCAATGGAACCACCACCACGACCAACAATTAGTATATCAACTGTACCTAATCGATTAGCTTGTTCAATCGAATTCACAATGGAAGGAGCTGCTTGTGGGCCTTGAACGATACTAGGAAAGACGACCACCTCACATATTGGGTATCGACGTTCTATCGTCGTAAGAATATCCCGAATAGCCGCACCAGTTTTAGAGGTGACAATTCCAATTTTTTTAGGAAATGAAGGAAGTGCTTTTTTTCTACTTGGATGAAATAATCCTTCTTGTTCGAGCTTCTTTTTTAATTGTTCAAAAGCTAAGAACAGTTCCCCAATTCCATCTGGCTGAATAGTGGAAGCATATAGTTGATATTGCCCAGCAGCTTCAAAAACATTAATGTCCCCCCGGACAAGCACATTCATCCCACTTTCAGGTGTAAATTTTAATGATTTGGCATGCATAGCAAACATGACGGAAGTAAGACGAGCAGCATCATCCTTTAACGTGAAGTAAATATGCCCACTAGAATGTACTTTCACATTCGAAAGTTCCCCCTTTACATACACATCCCGTAAATGCGTATCTGCATCGAACTTTCTTTTTATGTATTTGGTTAAGGCTTTCACCGTTAAGTAAGTATGTGTAGACATCTATGACACTCCAATACTATAACAAGTTAAAAGCTGTTCTTCTGTAGAAAAACAGCTTTTAACATATTAATTTTTACATGTATTTTCTGCTGATAAGCAAGTGTTTTCCATTAACATCGCTATTGTCATAGGACCAACTCCACCTGGGACTGGTGTAATTTTCGATGCAACTTCTTTCGTAGACGTAAAGTCTACATCTCCGCATAATTTGTTGTTTTCATCGCGGTTCATCCCTACGTCAATAACAACTGCACCTTCCTTAATATAACTAGCATCAATCACTTTTGCACGACCTATAGCAACAACCAGAATATCAGCTTGTTTCGTAAAAGTTTGCAAATCTTTTGTTTTGGAATGACAGTATGTTACTGTCGCATCTTTTTGTAATAATAGCTGTCCCATCGGCTTTCCAACAATATTGCTTCTACCTACGATTACTGCATGTTTCCCAGCAATCTCAACACCACTATATTCTAATAATTTCATTACACCAAATGGAGTGCAAGGAAGAAAAGTTTGTTGACCAATCATCATCTTTCCAACGCTTACAGGATGAAAGCCATCTACATCTTTTAAAGGTGAAATTGCTGCAATTACACGATCTTCATCGATTTGTTTTGGTAACGGCAACTGAACTAAAATACCATGTATTTTCTCGTCGTTATTTAATAATTCTACTTGTTTTAATAATTCTTCCTCTGAAACCTGTTCTTCTAATTTAATTAGAACCGAAAACATCCCTAGTCTTTCGCATGTTTTCGTTTTGTTATTTACATATGTTTGAGAAGCCGCATTATTTCCGACTAAAACAACTGCCAACCCAGGTGTAATACCTTTCGATTTCAAATCTTCCACTCTTTTTTGAACTTGTTCTGTGACTTTTTCTGCAATTTGTTTTCCGTCAATAATATTGTTTATCAAGATTAACTCTCCTTCAATACGGGCCATTATTGATTTGTATATTTAGATAATACACCATTTACAAAACGACTAGATTTTTCATCACCGAAGATCTTACATATCTCTAGAGATTCGTTAATAACTACTTTTGCTGGTGCATCTTCCATAAATAGTAATTCATATATCGCTATTCGAAGTACAGTACGTTCTATTTTGGGTAATCTAGCTAGAGACCAATTCTCTAATTTCTCTGTCAATGATGCATCGATCTGTTCCTTGTTTTCAATCACACCACTAACTAGTTGTGTTAAAAATGCATCCTGTTCGTCTGTTACATGACCAATTGCTTCCTCTATCGAAATTTCATGGTTGTCTAATTGAAACAGGGCTTGTAATGCTAATTCTCGTGCTAATCTTCGTTTCATTATTTAGTTCTCCTTTAAATGTAACTATCTAATCAATAGTATACAGGAATTTCGAGTGTTTTCATATTATTTCAAAACCCTTTTTACTAAAGCAATTTCTTTAAATACTTCATCACATATTTCTTGCCATCACATATTAATAATAATTTTTCTATTTGTATTGAAAACAACTATAAAGACCTTCTTATTATAGAGAGCCGTAATGACTATTACAAGGTTATTACAAAAACAAGTTATAATAATTATTTAAAAATGATAGATTAAGAACCATATTTGAGAAGATGTTTTGCTAAAGATTACAGTGAGCATATATTTTCATTTTATAGTCTTGGATAAGAAAAGCGCAAGTGCCCTATAAGTGCATCTTGTCTTCACTTATTCCTGGGTGCTTTGGACAAAACATTGGCACCACCCCTAAATGGATTGCATATACCCCTTCCAATTGCGTTAACACCTAAACCGGCGCTATATGCCCCTTAAGCTTGGATATCCCCCCTTAACGGATGGCATAAGAGCTTGATAAAGAAAAAGAGCCATCGCTAGGATGACTCTTCTACTTATTCTGTAGTGGTTTCAAATTGTACGCCAGTTATATGGACATTTACTTCTTTCGGCACTAAACTAGTCATATTTTCAATTGCTTGGCGGATTTGGGACTGAACTTCGGTTGCAACTTTGGGTATAGAAGCACCATACTTCACCAGACAGTAAACATCAATAAATAAGCCATCATTTGTTATTTCAGTTTTTATTCCCTTACCATGTACTTTTTTGCCTAAACGCTCGACAACTCCTGCTGCAAAGTTACCGCGAGTGCCCGCAATACCTTCTACTTCATTTGTAGCAATTCCAGCAATTACCGTAATTACTTCAGGAGCTATTTCAATCGTACCTAAGTATTCTTTTCCTTCAGGAGTCATCTGAACAAATTTTTGCTCATTTGTTTCTGTCATATTTTTCACTCCTATTATCAATTAATTACATCGTATTTTTCAAGGAATTTCGTATCAAAATCTCCAGATTTAAATACTTCATGATTCATTAATTTTTCATGGAATAAAATAGTTGTTTCAACACCATCTATAACAAACTCGCCTAAAGCACGCTTCATCTTCGCAATAGCTTCTTCTCGTGTATCTCCAAAAGTAATTAGCTTTGCAACCATCGAATCGTAAAATGGAGGTATACTATACCCTGGATACATAGCAGAATCTACACGTACACCATTACCTCCTGGAGCAAGATACATGTCAATTTTACCTGGTGATGGCATGAAATTTTTAGCAGGGTTTTCTGCATTAATACGACATTCAATTGCCCAACCTTTTATTTTGATATCTTTTTGTTCAAATGCAAGTTTTTCGCCTGCTGCAATTTTCAATTGCTGTTGAATCAAATCAATGCCAGTTACCAATTCTGTTACTGGATGTTCTACTTGAATTCGTGTATTCATTTCCATGAAGTAAAATTTTTGATTTATATGGTCAAAAATAAACTCTACTGTTCCTGCACTCTTATAATTAACAGCCAGTGCAGCTTTTACAGCTGCATCCCCCATAGCTGAACGTAATTCTTCAGATAACGCAGGAGAAGGAGCTTCCTCCACTAGTTTTTGCATTCGACGCTGGATCGAACAATCACGTTCACCTAAATGAACAGCATTACCATGTCCATCAGCTAATACCTGAATTTCAACATGTCTAAACTCTTCAATAAACTTTTCTAAGTAAACGCCAGGATTTCCAAAAGCTGCTGCAGCTTCTTTTTGCGTTATTTGAATTCCTTTTACTAGCTCTTCTTCATCTCTCGCAACACGAATTCCTTTTCCTCCACCACCAGCAGTGGCTTTAATAATAACTGGGAAACCAATTTCACGAGCGATTTTTAAGCCTTCTTGTTCATCTGGAACAATTCCCACTGAACCAGGTACTACAGGAACCCCAGCTTTTCGCATTGTTTCTCTTGCAACATCTTTTGTACCCATGCTAGATATCGCAGATGACGAAGGTCCGATAAATTCAATCGCACATTCTTCGCACAACTCAGCAAAGCTTGCATTTTCTGCTAAAAATCCATATCCAGGGTGAATACCATCACAACCTGTTAATTTTGCAACACTAATAATATTTGAGAAATTTAAATAAGAATCCTTTGATAATCTTGGTCCTATACAATATGCTTCATCCGCTATTTGAACATGTAAAGCATCACGATCTGCTTCTGAATAAACAGCAACTGTTTCGATGTCCATTTCTTTACACGCTCGAATGATACGAACCGCAATTTCACCACGATTGGCAATTAAAACTTTTTTCATTGTCCTAGCCCCTTTCTTAGTTGCCCTTTACAAGGAACAGAGGTTGTCCATATTCAACTAATTGTCCATCTTTAACAAGGATTTCAACGATTTCACCATTTACTTCTGCTTCAATTTCGTTAAATAATTTCATTGCTTCTACTATACAAACAATGGACTCTGATGAAACTTTTGTTCCGACTTGAACATAAGCAGCTGCATCTGGTGATGAAGATTGATAGAAAGTACCCACCATTGGTGAAGTAATTTTATGTAACGATTTATCTTCTTCAATTTTTTCTACTTTTTCTTTAATCTCTTCATTCGGTACTTCGCTCACTTGAACTTGTTTTGTTTCTACTACAGGTGGTTGCGCTACTAATGTAGTGCTTTCCAATGTTGCTACACTAGCTGTAACCACATTTTTTTCATTCTTTTTTAGTTTGATTTTAGTACCCTCAGATTCATATAAAAATTCATCTAATGTTGATTGATCAATCAATTTAATAATTTCTCTAATTTCTTGGATTTTCATTTTTGATCTATCTCCTTTTTGTATACATCATTAATACTTACCTTACCCATTTTAGACGTTTTTACGATAATTTGAAATAGGTACGCGTGAAAACTTCCGAAATAATAAAAAAAAAGCGCCTATATGGCACTTTTTTTAAGAGAAAGTATAAACTTTTCTTTTAAGTAACTATCTAGATCCAAACGCCAGCTGCTCCCTCGCAAGCTCGTCACAAAAAGATCATTTTAAGCATGGCGGTGCGTGCCATATTACATATTATTGTCCATCAAATTTTACTTCTACTTTATAAGCTTTTGGCCACTCACGTTTTACAGCATATATAATATCTGACGCTTTTTGTGAAGACTGTTCGTTCGATACTACGTCAATTAACACTGCATTATCTTCGATTCTTACAAGTGCGTCGTCATAACCTAATGATTTAATAATAAGCTCTAACATTGCTTCAGTTGAATCTATTTTTACTAGTTCCTCAATTTGATCATAAGCTGCATCTTTTTCCTCAGCTGTAAAATCATTACTACCTACTTTTGATCGTAATTGATCATGTAATTTACTACGTTTATCTTGCACTTCCATTCTCATTTCTTCAAACTGATTGCTTTTTGAAACAAAAGATTGTTCATTCGTAGAAGAAGTTTCAACTAATTTTACGTCGTCTACCGTGTCACTCGAGAATAACTGCAATCCATCAAATGGTGATGTTCGATCTGTAACATAAAAAACGGTAATTACAGCGATTAAACTAATTAATGTTAAAAACCAAATGGATCTCTTTTTTACATTCATATCATCATTCCTCCAATTCCATTTCTTCAATCACAATTCGATGCGGAGATATTTGTAACACAGATGAAATTGTCGTTAATAGTTTATTTTGAATATGTTTATCGCTCGCTCCTTCCGCAACTACTAATATTCCAACTAGCTCCTCCTTGTCCCTCTTGCTGTCACTTGTCCATTGGAAAAATGATACATCACTCTCCGTTTTTTCTTCAGAACTATTCGAATAATGAAAGTATATAGAAACTCGGCCTACTCCTTTTATTTTTTCTAGCACTGATGATAAGTCACCAGGTGTTTGGAGTGTTTGTTTATTCGATTCTAGTTTATTATCATTATTCGAATTGAAAAATCCTGAAAGAAGTAGACTTATGAAAAGTACTGTTCCTCCTATAACAACAAAACGAAAAGTGGGTTTTTGTTTCAGTGTAATAGTGGTCACCCTTCTTTTCATTATGGATATAATACTTTATGCAGTTAAAACTATTTATATGAAGAGATTAGAAATAATCCAAAATATTATTGAAATTTTTACGATGAATCCTGTTTTCTCTTTATCTATTTGATCTAATAGAATAGAAAAAAGTTCTCCAATGACAACAATTAGTAAAATTCCATATAGGATTCTTTGAATAATAATAATTATCCTTTCACACTAACTAAGAGTTTCGCAAAAAGCATTGTTAATATAATCGTAAAAAAGAAAGCAAATGCAACTAAAACAGAAATAATAGATAAAACGAAAAGACTCTTTCCAATATCATCTAATAACCCACTTATATCTGAGTCTAAAAAAGGTTCTAATATCGCTCCTAGTAATCTATATAAAAAAGCTATTAATATTGTTTGAATGGTTGGAATGGATACTAATACTAATACAGAAAAAAGAAGTGCATTCCCAGTAACAATCGATGCTGATGAAGAATAGCTTTTCATTGTACTGATACTTTCCGTAAGTAAAGACCCTACAAATGGTATATTATTTTGGATTAAACGCTTAACAGATTCACTTACTGCCCCCCCTACTGTCCATGTAATAACACCATTTACAGTAATGAAGAAACTGTACAAGACTAATATAATTGAAGTAGTTCCAACTAACGTCATTCTTATTAAATCGGAAAGTTTTGAAAAAGAAGTAGTTGGATGAATCCTTGTAATTAAGTCAAAAATAAAAGCTGCAGTTATGGATGGTATTAATACTTTCTCTGCTAAAAAGGCAGTAAACGAAGCAAATAAAAGAACTGCCGGATTCCATAAGGTGACTAACAGGGCTCCACCAGAGAGAGCCATTCCTGCTGTTAGCAAAGGATACATTCCTAAAAATAATGTAACTAAGCTGCTAGTGAGAGTTTGAATCAACTCTAATGTACGGAAAGCTGGGTCTAGGCAAAAAAAACAAATGAGATAGATAAACAGAAACTTTAACAATCTCTTACTCTTCGGAATAAACCATTCTAAACAAAGGAATACAAAGGCAAAAAAAAGTATAAAAGTAAACGTCTGAATAACTTCTTTTACTGGCAGAAGTATAGTGTTAATCATTTCGTCCATATGACTCATTCCTTCAAGAAAGTAATCCCATTATAGAAAAGAATTTATTGTAAAATGGTTGCATATGTCTAAGCCAAGTCATTATTAAAATTGCTTTTGTTGTAAATGTAAGAATTATAGCTAGGCTTGTATATTCATATTCAATTAGAAGTTCTTCGACTATTTGCGATACAAATAATAGAACAACAGAAAACAGCAGTAACTTTATAACAGGTAGTATGGCAGTTGGGATAATTGCGATGAGATTAGTGGTATAAGGAATGATGAAGGTCATTAAAATATATGTTAAAAATAAAAAGATATAGATTGTGTAAATAACTGAATGTATTTTAGGATAGATTTCTTTTACTAGTTGTAACAAACAGAATGCGATGATGATCGTAATATACACAATCATTAGTTAACTCGTCATAATAAGCCATTCTAAAAATGTAGAAATTTCATAAAAAAATACTTTTAATAATCGTAATAATTCAATTGTCATATAGATGTAGCCTACAAAAAATAAAAAAAAAGCGAACTCCTTTTTGCCAGTAGATTCAAAAAACAGATGAAGCATAGCGATTAATAAACCTATACCTGCCACTCGAAGTACATCGTGAAGTTCCACAATGCCTCCCCCTTCCATATAAACAACATATGAAAGTCCGTCCACAAATATGAAAAAGAGCCACGCATATACGTGACTCTTTTTTATATAACTTATAATTTACTAGCTTGAAATTATGCTCTTGAAACGTATGAACCTTCATCGGTGTTAATAATTAATTTGTCTCCAACATTGATGAAAAGTGGTACAGTTACAACAAGACCCGTTTCAACGGTTGCTGTTTTAGATCCACCACCTGAAGTATCACCTTTAATACCTGGTTCAGTTTCTGTTACTTCTAATGTAACTGATTTAGGTAATTCTACTCCAAGAGTTTCTCCTTGGTATTGAATTACATGGATTTCCATGTTTTCGCGTAAAAACTTTAATTCATACTCGATTTGTCCTTCACCTAATTCTATTTGCTCGTAAGAATCTGTATCCATGAATACATGTTGATCTCCGCTTGCATATAGATATTGCATTTTTCTATTATCAATTTGTGCTTTTTCTACTTTTTCTCCAGCACGGAATGTTTTTTCATTCACTGAACCGTTTCGTAAATTTCTAAGTTTCGATCGAACGAATGCTGCACCTTTACCTGGTTTTACGTGTTGGAAATCAAGTACGCGGTAAAGTACACCATCTACTACTATAGTTAAACCTGTTTTAAAATCATTTACAGAAATCATTCTTTTTCCTCCAAATTTTAAGATAAAATGAGTAATTCTTTTGTCGAATGCGTTAGTTTTTCGAGACCATGTTCAGTTACAATCGCATCGTCTTCTATTCGAACGCCACCAATATTTGGCAAGTATATTCCTGGCTCAATTGTAATAATCATCCCTGGTTCTAGTGTAATATCGGAGCGGGAAGATAACCCTGGTCCTTCATGTACTTCAAGTCCAATTCCATGACCTAAAGAATGACCAAAAGCTTCACCATATCCTTTGGAAGCAATATAGTCACGTGCAATTGCATCTGCTTCTTTTCCAGTCATCCCTGGCTTTATTTTTTCTAAAGCAAGTAATTGTGAATCTAAAACGACTTGATAAATTTCTTTTAATTGATCACTCGGTTCCCCAACAGCAACTGTTCGAGTTGTATCCGAGATATATCCATTATAGATAGCACCGAAGTCAAGTGTCACAAAGTCTCCCACCTCAATGACTTTGTCTGTTGCTACGCCATGTGGAAGTGCTGATCTTACACCAGAAGCAACGATGGTATCAAAAGAAGATGACGAAGCACCGAGTTTTCGCATGAAAAATTCAAGCTCATTTGACACATCTAGCTCTGTCATACCTGGTTTTATGTATGTAACAATATGTTCAAAAGCCTCATCAGCAATGCGACAAGCTGCCTTTATAATACTAATCTCTTCTTCCGTCTTAATCAAGCGAATTTTTTCTACTAATCCAGATAGAGGTACTAAATCCGCTTGAATAGCTAGCTTATATACTTCATAACCACTATAACTAACATCGTCTTTTTCAAATCCAAGTGTTTTAATTCCCATTTCCGTTACTTGATTTGCTATCTCTTCAATTAATGTTTTCGATTGTTGAATAATACGATAGTCTTTTATTTGACTAGCAGCTTGTTCTGTATATCGAAAATCTGTAATGAATACTGCGTCTTTCTTCGACACAATTGCCACACCTGCTGTCCCTGTAAATCCTGTCATATAGCGTCTGCTATATCCATTCGTAATAAGTAAAGCATCTACCCCGTGTTCTTCTAACGCAGCACGTAATTTTTCAAGTTTCATTGTTTTACCCCTTTTCGTTTTCATTTTATATCTACTCTATATTTTATCATAGGAAACGGTTTGGGTAAATTTTCATTTGCTTATTGGATTATCTTGAGCATGAAAGATAGCAGATTCCATTAAAAACCTTAATAACATAACTACAACACATACGAATGGGATTGATAGATGTTTAATTGTTTTTGAAACGGAGACTTTATCCAAAAAAATCCATTCCAAAACAATAGCCAAAATAATTCCTAACACTAAGCTACTAATCGAAACAGGTATTTTTAAAAAGATTAAACTTATATAATAAAGAAGAATACAAAAACACCAAAGTCCTATAAATAAAATTCCCCATTTTAAATAATCTTTGATCGAGCTTAAAGCATCAAAATACTCTGCATATCCAATAGGACTCCATTTAATAAAATGAAAAAAATCCAGCATTTTCAAAAAGACCATACAAAAGATTGCCGCTACAAAACTAGTGCTTATTGATAAACTATTTACCTTCATTTTCACTTCTCCTTTTTACATCAGTTTGCTACTTTGAGAAGAGAATTAATCAAAATATATAAAAGTCATAAAAAATATAAAAAGTGCAAGAGATCTTCTTTCATTAAACCTTGTTTTCGCTACTCCTCAAATGCTTTTGTCTAAAAAGTTACCCCTCTGTTACGAGGGCACTGAAAAAGTGTCAATAATAATTTGCAAATAAATTATTAATAGCTACTTCCTGGATTTAGCGCTCTGGCATTCGCTTTCCGCGGGTCAAGTGAGACAGATGAGCCATAGCAACGAACACGTAGCGGCGATGATGCCTCATCGCTGAATCCACGAAACGCGTCCACCTATAACGGAAATCCGCGATATTATTTAATTCTTTAAAGTACGATGAACACAGGTTTCGCTGGACGATAATCCATATAATTTCTTTCTAAAAAAAACACACATTGAATAGTAAATTCAATGTGTGTTTAATAAGTTTTATATTATAAACCGCATTTTAATTGGGCGTTACAATTTGTACATGTATTACAGCCACCCATTGCTTCTACAGTTCCTTTTCGGCACACTGGGCATGTATTACCTACTTCAGATCCAATTGTTACATTTGTAGAACGTAAATCTTGAATAGTATCTATTAGTACGATTGGTCTCTTTTCAAAAACCTTTTCTTCATGTGGTTGTTCTTCTAGTGTATTTTCTTCAGCTTTCAACGTTAGCACTTGGGAATCACGGCTTCCATCAACGTAGACTGTCCCTCCTTTTGCTCCACCACGATATAGACGTTCATATACACCTTCTACTTGTTCGACTGTGTATCCGCGAGGTGCATTCACAGTTTTTGAAATAGAACTATCAATCCAACGCTGGATAATACACTGAACGTCTGCATGTGCTTCAGGTGCAAGCTCCATTGCTGTTACAAACCAATTTGGGAGGCTTTCTTCTTCAGCTGTTACATTTGCACTTAGATATTCTTGTACAATATCTGCCTTTACTTCAATGAATTTCCCTAAACGTCCACTTCTGTAATAAGTGAAGGAATAATAAGGTTCAAGTCCAGTTGAAACACCTACCATGGTGCCAGTAGAGCCTGTTGGAGCAACTGTTAGTAAATGAGAGTTACGAATACCATTTTCTAATATAGAGTTACGAATTCCTTCAGGCATAGATTGCATAAAGCCTGTTTCTGTAAATGCTCTTCGAAGACGATTCGTTTCTTCTTCTGTATCAGCTGTTAAGAATGGGAAGCTCCCTCTTTCTCTCGCAAGCTCTGCAGATGTTTCGTATGCAGCTATTGCAATCGTTTTAAAGACCTCATCAACTAATACATTACCTTCTTCCGAACCATACTCTTTTTCACAATAAATGAGAAGATCAGCAAGACCCATCACACCTAATCCAACACGACGTTCTCCTAGTGCTTGTACTTTATTTTCTTCTAAAAAGTAAGGTGTTGCATCAATTACGTTATCTTGCATGCGCACACCAACACTTACAGTTTCTTTTAAAGCTTCAAAATTCACCGTCTTAGTTTCTTTATTCGCAAATTGCGCTAGATTAACAGCAGCTAAGTTACAGACCGAATACGGTGCAAGTGGCTGTTCCCCACATGGATTTGTTGCAACTACTTTTTGGCCATATGCTTTCGCATTTGTTTTTTCATTTGCATTATCGATGAAGAAAATTCCAGGTTCTGCTGAGTATGTAGCACAAACATTTATCAAGTTCCAAAGCTCTTTCGCTTTAACCGTTCTGTATGTTCTAACTGAATAACCCATCTGCTCCCATTCACGAACATCTCCAACCTCATGCCAATGTTTGTTATAAAAAGCCATTTGTTCTGGAGTGTAAGTTTCAATTGCTGGGAAACGCAATTCAAAATCTGTATCTTCTTCTACTGCTCTCATGAAATCATCTGTCAGTGTAACAGAGATATTTGCTCCAGTTAAGAATTCTGGATTATGAACTGTATATGTTCCACCGTCTCTTATTTTTGTTTCTGCATCACGAATAATTTCGTTGCTGAAGCCACCGAGACCCGGTATAGCTTTATAATTGACAATTCCTTGGTACATAGCTTCTTCTTGATTTGTTAAAGGTTTAAATTTAAGCTTGTCCTTCGCTAATTGTTTAATTGTTTCATCAGTCGTATTTTCGATTAAGAATCGTAAAATTCTTGGATTTTGCATTTTTGAAATGATAAATTCTGCAATATCTGGGTGCCAATCAGCAAGCATAATCATTTGTGCTCCACGACGGGAACCACCTTGTTCAACAAGATGTGTCAACTTGGCGATATCATCTAACCAGGAAACAGAACCAGAAGATTTTCCATTTACTCCACGTGCTAGTGTGTTTCTTGGACGAAGTGTTGAACCGTTTGTTCCAACTCCACCACCGCGGCTCATAATTTCCATTACTTGTTTACGATGATCGCTAATTCCTTCACGAGAATCAGCTACGAAAGGCATTACATAACAGTTGAAATAGGTTACATCTGTTCCAGTGCCCGCTCCGTACAATACTCGTCCAGCAGGAATAAATTTCATAGAAACAAGTTGTTCATAGAACTTTTGGAACCACTCAGCACGTTTTTCTTCCGTTTTTTCTACAGAAGAAAGTCCCGTTGCATTACGTTTTGCGATTTGTTCATAAAATACTTCTAACGGTTTTTCAATAACATTGATTGAACGTTTTACAATCCCAGTTTCAAGCTCGTCACTATCATCTATTGCACTACGATAGTCTTCTTCGATCAATACTTCTGCGGTTCTTGTCGATTCATCAATTGAAACGATAAAACCTAAACCACGAGCTGGAAATTTTGGGTCAGCTTTTACAGTTAGAACGACAAAATCTCCTACTTTTAGCGTTTTCTTTTCAGTATCCTTGAATGAATATCTGTCAATCATTACTAATCGGGATACACCTTTGTGTGTCGTATTCATACTTTCTGTAATTGGATGAACTTGTGAAAATTGTCCGATGTCCTTGTTTAACTGTTCAATGTTAATGGTTGCATTTTTATTCTGAGATGCTAATACCATCATATTGCCTCCCTTTTATTTAAAAAAATAAAATACACCATACCGTATATGGTGTATTATTATTTATCACGTTACTATATGTTGTGTTTTTTTGCAAATTAACAAATTAGCTACGAACGCAAGCGTATCAATAGTCAATGTACTAAAGGACTAAAAAAAATATAATTATTTTTTAAAATTCCATTCATCATTTGCATATCGCTTTTGTTCCAGCTCTTTCACGTACTTTTCTTGCTCCTCACTTAAAGTAATTTCTACTAACTCTATGTGTAAAGCATCTTCAAATCCGTTTTTAAAAGCTCTTTTACAGTCGTCGATTGTTACTGGACTTTGGCTAATTTTGTTTATAGCGACTGCTTTCTTCGACAAACTTGCTTTAACCCTATCTCTTAACTCATTCGAAGAAAATTTAAATGTTTGAATCAACTTATCTTCATCTAAATCTAATAAAATTGCTCCGTGTTGAAGTATAACACCTTTTTGTCTCGTTTGCGCACTTCCAGCTACTTTTCTCCCTTCCACAACAAGTTCATACCAACTTGGTGTATCAAAACAAACAGCTGATTTTGGTTTCTTTAAATTTAATTTTTTCTCTTCTGTGTCAGGAACTGAAAAATAAGCATCTAGACCTAGTTTTTGAAACCCGATTAACAAACCTTCACTAATTACCCTGTACGCTTCCGTAACAGTAGCTGGCATGTCAGGGTATTTCTCCGATACAATAACGCTATAAGTAAGCTCATGTTCATGTAGAACACCTCTTCCTCCAGTTGGCCTTCTAACAAAACCAAGACCTAAGCGCTCCACTGCCTCTAAATCTATCTCTTTTTCTACAGACTGAAAATAACCAATGGACAATGTAGCCGGATTCCATTCGTAGAACCGGATGACTGGTGGAATAAGCCCTTCACTATGCCAATCAAGTAGCGCTTCATCTAACGCCATATTATAAGATGGACTACAAGGTCCAGAATTAATAAAATACCATTTTGTCTTTTCCAATACTTCTTCCTCCTCACAACGATATTCATTTTATCAAATAGATTGAATTGTATCTAGTTAATCTTTTATAATGAGTATTGAAACATAGAAAGGGGAAAGACTGTGCCTACTACATTATACTTTTTTATAGGAGTAATTGTCGTATTACTAGTTTATGCTGGTGTACAAGCATTTCGTTTAAAAAAAGCCGTTACAAATCTTACGCAAGACCAATTTATCGAGGGTTATCGTAAAGCACAATTAATCGATGTAAGAGAACCTAAAGAGTTTGATGCTGGACATATTCTTGGAGCAAGAAATATTCCTTCTTCACAACTTAGACAACGTTTTAAAGAGGTCAGACCTGACAAACCAGTATATTTATATTGTCAAAGTGGCGCAAGAAGTGCACGTGCAGCAATGTTTTTAAAGAAAAAAGGATGTACTGATTTGAACCAACTTCAGGGTGGATTCAAAACTTGGACTGGGAAGATTAAATCTAAATAATAATACAGGTACTTCTTTAAACAGGAGACCCTCAGACTGTAGCCAACCTCGGTAAGAAGCGAGTTTGTCTACAGTCTTTTTTTTATTAAAAAGAAAGGAAGAAAAATCGATGACTGAAAAAATTTTCGTTTGATTTAATTCACCTGCAGAATACAGCAGGAAAGATAAAAAAGAAAAATGCAAGCGCCTTTTAAGAGCTTCTTGCCTTCACTATTTCCTGAGTATTTTAGACGAAACTAGGCGTTTGCGCAATATTTTAACCCTTATTCGCAATATTGGGTATCAATTGCGCAATATAAGACTTCTTATTCGCAATATATTGTGGCCTACTCGCAATGTATTTGGAATGTGCATTATTTTATCCATTTCTCGCAGTCTTGCGTATCAATTGCGCAATATAAGGCTCCTTACTCAAAATATTTTGTTGCCTACTCGCAATGTATTTGGAATGTGCATTATTTTATCCATTTCTCGCAACATTACCTATCAATTGCGCAATATAGGACTCCTTACTCAAAATATTTTGTTGCCTACTCACCATGTATTTGGAATGCGCAATATTTTATCCATTTCTCGCAACATTACCTATCAATTGCGCAATATAGGACTCCTTACTCACAATATTTTGTGTCCTACTCACCATGTATTTGGAATGCGCAATGTATTTGAAATGCGCAATATTTTATCCATTACTCGCAACATTACCTATCATTTGCGCAATATAAGACTCCTTATTCGCAATATATTGTGGCCTACTCGCAATGTATTTGGAATTCGCAACATTTTACCTCTTATTCGCAACATAGCGTATCAATTGCGCAATATAGAACTCTTTACTCGCAATATTGCAAGAATATGAATTAGTAATGAGATTTGCACTTGCTATTAGCCATTTAACATAAAAAAGTGCGATCCATTTTCAGGACCGCACTTCCATTTTATGCTTTTGTATAACGTAATACCGGTTGACGAGCAGCTTTTGTTTCGTCTAAGCGATTGATTACTGTCGTATGTGGTGCATTTTGAACGATTTCTGGATTCTCTTCTACTTCTTTTGCAATTTGAATCATCGCATCACAGAAAGCATCTAATGTTTCTTTAGACTCTGTTTCTGTTGGCTCAATCATCATGCCCTCTTCTACGTTAAGAGGGAAGTAGATTGTTGGCGGATGATAACCGAAGTCAAGTAATCGTTTTGCCATATCTAGTGTACGAACACCTAATTTCTTCTGACGACGACCACTTAATACAAATTCATGCTTACAATGACGGTTATAAGGAAGATCGAAAAATTCTTCCAATCGTCTCATCATATAGTTTGCATTCAATACAGCATACTCTGTGACAGCTTTTAGACCATCTGGACCCATGGAACGAATATAAGTATAAGCACGAACATTAATTCCAAAGTTACCGTAGAATGGCTTTACGCGACCAATTGTTTGTGGACGATTATAGTCAAATACATATTTATCATCTTCTTTTACAAGTACTGGGCTTGGTAAGAATGGGATTAAATCAGCTTTCACTCCAACTGGTCCTGAACCTGGACCACCACCACCGTGAGGCCCTGTAAATGTTTTATGCAAGTTTAAGTGAACACAGTCGAATCCCATATCCCCTGGTCGCGCTTTTGACATAACTGCATTTAAATTAGCTCCATCATAATACAATTTACCACCAACACCGTGGATGATTTCAGCTAATTCTAAAATGCTTTCTTCAAATAGACCTAATGTATTTGGGTTTGTAAGCATTAATGCTGCTGTATCTGGACCAGCAACTCGACGTAAATCTTCTAAATCTACTAATCCATTTTCATCAGATTTTACGGTAATAGTTTCAAAACCTGCAACAGTTGCAGATGCTGGGTTCGTTCCATGTGCTGAATCAGGTACGATTACTTTTGTTCGATGAATATCCCCATTTGCTTCATGGAAAGCACGAATCATCATTAAAGCCGTCCATTCACCATGCGCACCAGCAGCCGGTTGCAGTGTTACCTCGTCCATACCTGTGATTTCGATTAAATGTTCTTGTAGATCATACATTAACTCCATTGCACCTTGTACAGATGATTCATCTTGTAACGGATGAATATTAGCAAATCCAGGGAAACGCGCTACAGATTCATTTATCTTTGGATTGTATTTCATCGTACAAGAACCTAGAGGATAAAATCCAGTATCCACACCGTGATTACGATTAGAAAGAGCTGTATAGTGACGCATGATATCGAGCTCAGATACTTCTGGTAAATCCGCTTCTTCCTCACGAAGAACACCTTGTGGTAAAAGAGATGCTAAATCTACTTCTGGCACATCTAATTCTGGTAGGTTATACCCTACACGACCTTCTTTCGTAATTTCAAAAATTAGTGGTTGATTATCTTTATGCATAAAGAGCCCCCATTTCTTGCACGAGTGCATCTATCTCTTCTTTTGTACGTTGTTCTGTAACAGCGATTAACACATGGTTTTTAAGATCAGAATTGACACGTCCTAAGTCGAATCCACCGATTATACCTTTTTCTAGTAGAGCATTATTGGCATCTGAAACAGAACCATTCACTTTAACAACGATTTCATTGAAATGACTTCCTTGGAAAGGTACAACAAAACCTGCTTTTTCAAATGCTTGTTTTGCATAGTGTGTCTTTGTTATGTTTTGAATAGCCATTTCTTTGACACCTTTTTTACCTAGAGCAGTCATTGCTACTGATGCTGCAAGAGCATTTAATGCTTGGTTAGAACAAATGTTAGAAGTTGCTTTGTCACGACGAATATGTTGTTCACGAGCTTGTAAAGTTAATACAAATCCACGACGACCTTCTTCGTCTGTTGTTTCTCCAATTAGACGACCAGGTACTTTTCGCATTAATTTTGAAGATACCGCAAAAAAGCCACAGTGTGGTCCCCCAAATGCTTCTGAAATTCCAAATGGTTGAGCGTCTCCAACAGTTATATCTGCTCCAAACTTACCAGGAGGAGTTAATGCTCCTAGTGCAAGAGGGTTTGCAGAAACAATGAATAACGCTTTTTGTTCATGTGTCAATTGTTCTACTTTAGCTAAATCTTCAATTTGACCAAAGAAGTTAGGGTATTGAACAATTACTGCAGCTGTTTCTTCATCTACAAGTTCTTCTAACTTCGAAAGATCAGTCACACCATCTTTTGTAGGAATCGTTAAAACACTTACATTTTGTCCTTTAGCATACATTTTGACAACATCTATATATTCTGGGTGGACAGCCTCTGAAACTAAAAGTTTCTTTCTACGAGTATGACCTGCCGCTAAGTTACCTGCTTCTGCTAAAGCAGTACCTCCGTCATACATGGATGAGTTCGCAAGATCCATTCCTGTTAATTCACAAATCATTGTTTGGAACTCAAAAATCGCTTGCAATTCCCCTTGGGAGATTTCAGGTTGATAAGGAGTATATGCAGTGTAAAACTCTGATCTCGAAATAACATGATCTACGATTATCGGTTTGAAATGATCGTAAACGCCAGCTCCTAGAAATGAAGCATATTTTTTGCTATCTGCATTTTTTTCTGCCAAGTTTGCTAATTCTTTTAATAAAGCTGACTCCGCTTTCGCAGGTTTAATATTATATTCCCCTTTGAATCGTACTTTCTCAGGAATATCTGCAAACAATTCATCAACGGAAGAAATGCCGATTACATCTAACATTTCCTTTTGATCTTGTTCAGTCATTGGTAAATAACGATGCTTCATCAATGGACAACCTCTTTCTGCAATTATTTTTGCCGTTTATAAAATGGAGTGGCTACAGTAACAGCTTTCAAGCGTTTATTTCTGATTTCAACTTCTAATTCTTGACCAAGTTCTGCAAATGTTGCGTCAATTAATGCGAGACCAATATTTTTTTTCAACGTAGGAGACTGTGTACCTGTCGTTACAAAACCAATTTGCTGTTCGCCGGCGAACACTGGATATCCAGTACGAGGAATTCCTTTATCAATCATTTCAATTCCAATACTTTTTCGAGGAGTGCCATTTTCTTTTTGATTCTCCAATACAGATTTACCATTGAAATCTTGCTCTTTTTTAAGTTTTACTACGAATCCTAAACCTGCTTCAAGTGGAGAAATGTCTTTCGATAACTCTTGTCCATATAAAGGTAGGCAAGCTTCAAAACGTAATGTATCACGTGCTCCAAGTCCGCAAGGAAGAATCCCATCTTCTTTACCAGCTTCAAGGATACTGCTCCATAAGTCTGAAACATCATTGCTTGCTGCATAAATTTCAAACCCATCTTCACCTGTGTAGCCAGTACGAGATATAAGAACTGTTTTTCCAGCTACTTCGATATTTTCTGCAAAACGGAAAAATCCAATATCCTCAAGATTTTTGTTTGTCAACTTTTGTAAAATATTTTGAGCTAGTGGACCTTGTAAAGCTAGTAATCCATAATCATCTGATTTATTTACTAATTCCACTCCGTCAATAGCATTTTGCTTCATCCATTCAAAATCCTTGTCAATGTTGGAAGCATTGACAACAAGTAAGTAATCGTTATCATTTTTTTTATACACTAATAAATCATCCACAATACCGCCATCTTCATAACACATCGCTGTGTATTGTGCTTGACCAATTACTAGTTTGGAAACATCATTTGTCATAACCTTTTGTAAAAAAGCTTCACTTTGTGATCCCGATACAGTAATTTCACCCATATGAGAAACATCAAACAATCCTGCTTTTGTTCTTACTGCTTCATGTTCTTCTTTAATACTAGAAAATTGCACAGGTAATTCCCAACCACCAAAATCGATTGTTTTCCCTCCATAGGTTGCATAATCTTCAAATAGAGGTGTACGCTTCAACTGTTCTGACAAATAAATTCCCCCTTTTTAATTTTTCACACAAAAAAGGACAGAAAAACCCCTTTATTAAAAACAGGGGGTTCTCTGTCCTGGCACCTGAAAGTTTACCAAAATGGCTTTCCTCTTTGGTGGCTTTGCGCGAAACAAAACGAAAGCACTCTCCAGAGTTGCGTCCTATACGAGTTCTTTTGCCTGAGAGATTCATAAAATTCATTACTTGCTCCTTCGGCGACGCATCGAATGCGTTCTCTCCCCGTATGCTCATCCGCTATATCTGTAATAATTCTCTTGCTTTGTCTATATCCTAACATTGAACAAATAAAGACGCAATAGCTTTTCTAAAATAAGTTAAAAGGCGAACGTTTCACCTCAAAACACTATTTTCATTCGCCTTTCAGTCTATTTACTTGATATCCAGCATATTCTGTTATTTGTCTTAAAGGTCGATTTTCTGTAAGGATTGTAATATGAGCTGATTTTTTATACGATTTTCTTCGGTTATTATACAATTGCTCTAACTCTTCTCTCGTACTGCTCTGTACAATTGGTCTATTCTTATCACTTTTTACTCTCATCCAAATATCATTAAAGGTTGCATCTAAATATAAGACTAAACCAGTTTTTCGCATGATTCGGATATTTTCATCATTCATCGCAACTCCACCTCCTGTTGAAATAATACAGGATTCATTACGGAAATTTTGAAGGAACTTTGTTTCGATCTTTCGAAAATACTCTTCACCATCTTGCTCAAATATCTCAGGTATTGTCCTTTTTTCATTTTTCACAATTTCTTTATCCATATCATAATATGGCATTTTTAATAAATAGCTCAGCCTTCTCCCGACTGCACTTTTTCCACTTCCCATAAAACCAACTAGATATACTTTATACATGATTCACCATCTCACTACATACCAGGATTATTTTTCGCGCTCGTAAAATTTTCTATTCTTATGATAGTAGCATTAATATTGTTCAATTCCAACGAATCATACGTTCGATATTTTGACTGGTATGCTGCTGTTATAGCAAATAATGAAAAACAAACGATTATCAACAATAAAATTGCAGCAGGAAGTAATACTCCTTTTTCATTCTGAATGAAATGTAACATAAAATGTATGCTCCTTTTTTATCCCATTCATAAACTCAACACCAAAATTTAATGAATTTCCTTCGAGAGTTGTTAAAATAGATTTTACATTGAGTAGCATTTGTTCATGTCCTAATCTATTTTTTTGTTTCCGAATTAAATTTTCATATAGTTCTATATCAAACTCTTCTCCATTTTTCCGAAAACGAATTCCTAATTCCTCACTTTGTATCATTATTGCTTCTACATTATTTAAGTAAGTTTCTACATCTTGCAAGAAAAGATACCACTCTATCTCAGTTGGATTTGCCACATTCTCTTCCATCTTATGTAGCCATCCAACTGTAATTGCAAAAATTTGAGAAAACATCATCAATACAGAGAGTTGTAATATACCTTCTATTAAAGTGTATCCAGATTCCTTGTTTTCTTTCAATAGGAAATTGAAACGCAATTAGATATCTCCTCTCGCATCCCTTCGTATTTAACACAAATTTGTTTCTCATCGATTGCAAAAGTATATTTAAGTTTATCGATATGCATTGCTCCAGCAAAAACGTTTTCAGCAATATACATTTTTATTGCTTCATGCATAACAACAGAAGAAATATATTTTCTCCTCTTCTCCTCAAGATTTGTAGTCAAATTACTTAATAACGGAAGCAATGATGTTGCCACTAGTAAGATAACAGCCAATGAAACGATTGTCTCAGGCAGTGAAAAACCTTTATTATTATTCATAATTCATTCTACCTCTTCCAATATATAAAATTACTTTTTTAGACCCTTTCTTTGTTTCGAATATTAAGGTTCCAAAATCTTTTATTGATCCATTAGGATGAAAACCAATTTCTTTTAAGTTGCTCTCTGTAGATAACCTGTATCCAGCTGGCATTTCTGATTCAAATAAAATGGTATTAGCGGATTTTGCAACATATTTTGTTCCACCATTAAAAAAATTGAGATACGCATATTTTTCTTCAGCAATTGCTACTGACTGAATACTTTGAACATCCAATTGAAATTGTCTGATAAAACGTTTTTCCTCTATTTCCACAAATTTTGATGTAGCAATGAAAATAACTGAAGATGTTATTGTCATAACAATAGCCAAAACGAGTAGCATCTCGATTAAAGTAAATCCTTTTTCATTTAATTTATTCTCCACTACTATCAGAACCAGAAGCTACTTCACCTTCGATAGTCACACTTCCATTATTAGGATTGATGTTAACTACCGTGCCATTCGGACATGTTTTATCACCTTTCAAATAACCTTCCTTGTCCAACTCTTCTAAGGTTGGAACTTTTTTATTTTCAATTTTATATGCTTCAACCTGTCCTTCCAACATCTTCGCAAATGCTTTACAGCCCTTGTCATCAATAGATGCAGAATGTTTTGTAACATTGGGAATAGCGATTAAAATTAATACAGAAATAATTAACAAAACGATCATCATTTCTATAAGCGTAAATCCTTTACTATTTTTTAAATATTTCACACTGTTTTCTCTCCTTTTATACAATATTTATCATTTCGTAGATTGGTAGAAGTATGGCTAAATAAGCACCTATTATAAAAATAGCCAAAATAATAAAAAGTGTAGGTTGTAATATACTTAAGTATTTGGAGATTTTCGATTCAATTCTTTCAGTTAAAAATTCACTGTAAAGGGAAAGTTCTCTTCCGAGATAGCCACTATTTTCTCCATGAGTAACAAACAGATAGAAATCTTCCGTAAAATAATTTAATAGCATGGCTGCTTGAGAGAACGATTCTCCGTGTACTATTTTGCCTTTCATTTGATTAGCGATATATTGGATTGTCATATTTTCTTTTTGAGAAACAAGTGCATCAAATGCTTGTTGGATAGACATCCCACTTTCTATTAGTCCACCCATTTCTCTTGAAAAAACTCTTGTTAAGAATAAATAGTACCAACTATTAAAAATCGGGATTCTGCTATATATATTAAGCCTTGTTTTAATATCCCTTTTACTCATTCCAAAAATAAATGCGAATATTAATACTACAATTGTTGAGATACCAATTAAAAAAAAATTTGGCAATTGGAGTAATACATTCGTCCAGACGATAGTACTTCCGGTATCTATTGAATTTCTAGTACCTAGTAAAGACTCCATATGAGGTAGAAAATATATTCGAAAAACAGTAAACAACAAAAAAATGACACCAAAAAGAAACAATGGATACATTAATAAGGTGTTCATCCTTTTTCTAGCGTTTTCAAAAATAGCTGATTGAACCCCTAAAACTGATACAGTTTCTTGGAGATTCCCATGTTTACCAGCTAGGCTAATAGGTAGAATTAACCGTTTAGGAAAACCAAGCAACTTAAACACTTCTGAAACATCGGAACCGCTTTTATGCACCTCAATCACTCTTTGAATGATTAGTTCCGATTTCTTCACATGAAAGGGTAATAACATTGAGACCGATTCATGAAATGTATATCCTTCTTTTAACAGATCGCTCAATCTTTTCAAAAAAGAGGATTGTACATTTATTGGAATGCTTTCCTCTTTCCGCGCAAAGTAGTACCTAACTTTTTGGAATAACACCTTCTCTGACCCCTCTCTCTATTTGATAAGAAAGTGTTAAAGAATAAGGTATTTGAAAGTCTCTTCCAGTCATCAGTGAATACAATGCTTCTGAAAGAAATTCACCAGAAATAATTTCAAAAATAGCTGATAACTCTGGTTGTTTGGAAAGGGAGACTGTCACAAGTCTTTGTGTAACTATACCAATAACTGATTGTTTCAATTCATCTAAAGAAATACCAAGATCCATCATTCTGTACAATGAGCCTACCGCATCTTTTGCATGAATTGTGGAAACAACAAGATGACCAGTTAAACCCGCTTGGATAGCAGCTTTCGCAGTATCTTCGTCACGAATCTCACCAATCATAATAACATCTGGTGAATGTCGTAAAATTGCTTTCAAACCAGATGCATACGTAACTCCAGAACGCTCATTCACTTGAATTTGCAATAGATGAGACTGACTATTTTCAACCGGATCCTCGAGGGAAATAACATGTCTATTCAAATTTTCAGAACAATATTTTGTAAGAGAATACATCGTAGTAGACTTCCCTGATCCTGTGGGACCAACAAAAAGTATCAATCCTTGTCGATAATTTGCAAGTTCTACTATTTTATCGGAAGCATCATGAAATAAAGATAAGGAATGTAAGAGTTTGGCATTGTCATGTTGTTGGAGACGAATTACTAATGATTCTTTTCCAAAAATGGATGGTAATGTAGATACACGAAATGAAAATTTTTGTGAGTTGAAATTCTGTTGAAATGAACCACTTTGTGGCTTTCTTTTTTCGCTGATATCAAGAGAGGATAAAAACTTGAAGTATGAAATAATACGTTCACCCATGTTCAGGGGAAGCTTCCCTGCTTCAAACATTTGAGAATTTTTCTTAAAATAATATAAATAATTCTCTTCGTTTGGAATCATGTGCAAATCAGAAGCACCAAATCCATGTGCCTTCTTTAATAATTGAAGAGATTTTTGTTCTACAATATTTTCTATTTGTTGCATTCATTTTTCCTTTCTCCAGTTACAAGTTGCGACCGCTTACAGCTTGTACAACACAAGTATACTTGGAAAAGAAAAAGAATGAAAGAGTTTTAATTAAATATTCTATTAATTCACTCGTGAATTGCATTTTAATCCGTTAGATCCTTTAATCAAAGATAAATCTAATCCCAGTTGTTTCATAGCTGGGAAAAGTGTAGCCCCTAAATACAGAATCGCATTGGAAGGGTTATTTTGGTAATACGTTGCAACCGCAACATTCACTTAATGATATGGAAACTTTAAGATTTCTTTTTTATTCGTGTACATTGTTTCTACAAATTTACTCATTCATTTTTTCTTCACATTAAAAATAAGTTTTTCGCGCTGGGTCTAACCCTTCATTACCTTTCGAGCGTTCTTCGGCAAATTGTTTGCCGTAGTCATTGTTACTTAGTGATGGGATAACTCTCCCGATAATTGTTGTCTGTTGACCTTCAGGAACAAACAAAAAATGCTTCGATTCTTTCAGTGTTTTTAATCGCTCATCCAAAACTTTTGTAACCTTGCCTTCTGCATCTAATTCAATTAAGAATTTGTCAATATGGTCGATTGTCATTTCATCATCATGGACTTTTCTTGCGAGTGCCAAACTTTAATGCACTGAAAGTTGATTCTTTTAACTTCTCTTCATACTCGCCTTTTTCAGTATCATACTTTGTTTGAAACCTTTCTCGAATTTGACTTCTGAAAACGCAAGTTCACCACCACCTCTTAGACATAATAAAAAGCACTCAACTTGTTAGGTTAGGTGCCTTTAAAAATACTGCCTTAATTCAATTTCAGATTTTATATATACTGCATTAATATAATAATCATTGTGAACACTTATCTCTGATCCTTGCAATAAATATGTTCGAACTTCGCTTCCATCGACATCAATTAATCTTTCACCTTTCTTGATGTCAGGAATATTCTTTTCCAGTGCCAGACACTGTTTATTATAAATCTTCTCATCGGCTTGATTACAAATAGTATAATCAAACATTATTATTCCTCCAATCCTAATGATTTATCTACACGTTTATTAGTTGTCTTTGAACTTCTAATGATATCTTTGAATGCATTTTCGCCTTGTAATTTGTAAACCTTTTGTTTTTTCTCTAAAAATTCTTCAAAAGTAAGGTTAGGGTTAGATTTATTTAGTCCATTTGCTATCTCTCTATTACGCATCATCAATCTTACTTCGTTTCTATATTGTTTCTTAAAAAATTGGCTTTTTAGTCTATGATTCAATACTGTTTTCAAGGTTCAGCTTTTCAGGAATGGACTTGTCATGCGTTTTGTACCACAATCGAACTTCTGTAACACCAAATTTATCATAAAATCTTGTTTTAGGATTCTTAGGAGTTAGTGTTGTCAATGCCCTACACCTCCGAAGTAGTTGCATTAAAAGCTTCGTTGAAACCATCATCCTCATAATCTTCTGACTCATTAGCGCCAAAAGTTTTATGATGAGCTATTTTGAGTTTCTCTTCTTCTACTTCACGTTGGCACTTGTCTGGAAATGGATATAGTTTATCTAATACTTTCATTTTGTAGGCAAGTTTTATAGATACACCATCTTTACCTTGTTTCACCGCTGTATTTATTGAGCCATCCACCATAGATGATTCTTTGAAGGCGACATAGTTATCTCATGAGTGAGTTCGTTTCCATCTTCATCTTTTATCGGACCAAAATACCTATTAAAAGGGAATTCTTTTCTTCCGAAAGTGGTATACTCCGTTATGTCAGCAAAGGCTATTTTGATATATTTATCTAGCACATCCATAGCATCTATAAATAAACCTTGTCGCATCTCACCTTTAATTCTTCTGATTTCTTCTGCGACCTTAGCGTTTCTTAGCAGACGACTACCTTCTACATGAGCACTATCTTTTGCATATCCAGCCTTAATAGCAGCTTGCGTAGCATTGAATGACTTTAATTAATAAATGCAGAACAGGCTTTGCTTTTCGCTAATACCTAACTTTTCGACTAGCTCATCTAATGAGGGAATTTCTTCTTCTAAGTTAGTTGTATCCTTCTTTGAAATAGTTCCAACCTTTTTCGTTTTAGTTGCATCTTTTTTATGTGCACTTCTTACCCAAGTTTCACGACTTTTACTACTCTTTAATGTAGCGAGCTTTATGTCACATCTGTCTGCAAGAGCTACTAAAGTAATTTTTGTGGTTTCCCACTCTAATTTTATTTTATTCCAGTTAATCATGTCACATCACCTGCCACCCCCGTTTATTATACATAGAAAAAGCACCACCTAAATGATGGCGCAAATCAAGCTAAAAATATTTGTTTATAAGCATAATACATTACTATCAAAGTAGTCATAAGTGAAATAAATTTTGTTAAAGGAGCAGGGACTTTCACTACTCTTAAAATTAAGAAAGTAACGACATATGCGATTACAATTGTGACCCCAAAACTAATAAGTTGTATGCCCATATTATTAAATACCTCTTTTAAAGGACCTAAAATTACATTTTCATTATCCATTTTACACCTCCATCTGACAACATTCGCCAAAGAAGGTGAAAATCCTTCTAATAGAATATAAAAAGACATCCACAAATCGTGAGCGCCTTATATAAATATATGAAGTTTGTATATTACCACACCACCACAAGCGTGC
This sequence comes from Psychrobacillus sp. NPDC058041, assembly GCF_042885655.1. NCBI lineage: Bacteria > Bacillati > Bacillota > Bacilli > Caryophanales > Bacillaceae > Psychrobacillus > Psychrobacillus sp. NPDC058041. Next base: position 127,474 of record NZ_JBHVRO010000006.1, on the reverse strand, counting down.
ACGTACTCTCTTTGTTTCAATTATTATTATGTTTTCTTATTTTGCAACTTGCTTGTCATGTTGTTGTCATGTTTTCTTCTTATTAAATCATTTGTTTTTTTATCATAGTAATAATTTCATCTTATAGTTCTTTAACTATACTATTATCGTGATTGATCGAATAACTTTCTTGAGTCATTACTTTTAAAAGTACATTTTCAACTTCTTTTATATATTCTACAAATGAGTCCAACTTTACTTTGGCATCTTCTTTTAATAAAAAATTGTATGTTTGAACAGTTTTCCTAAATTCAAAACTTTTTTTGAGTAACTTTTATACGCTTCGATAGCATGAATAGCAAGTAGAGATAAATAATATTATGGATGTGTAAATGCTATTCAGCTCTCTCAAGTGGTAAGGAATTTAATAAAAGCAAACATTTTATTATTTGAATCACTTTTAATTCATGGTTTCTATCCATATAATTAAATTAATTACTGAAGGAGGGACGAAAAATGAACCACAACACTTTGCATCAACGCCAAAAGGAGCATAGTGAGCGCGTTAAAGCATTCCATAGGAATCACGAGATTGAAATACAACTTGGAAAAAATGGGAACAGTTTGTTAGCTAAATGGGAAAGATTTTTTTATAACAATGTCATTTCCCCTCTAAAAAATGCAAAATAATACCTATTAATTGAACTGTCCTCCAGGTGCAGTTCATTTTTTTATTCACAATTTTTGTCTAGGACTTCTGGGAAACCTTTGCCTTTTTCCGTTCACGTCTAGCTTTTTTCAATTTATCGATTTCAATCCATCCAACATCAATTCGTGAGAATGCCAGAATTGATAACTTGTGCGGATATTTCCTTTCAAAGAGTTTTCTTCTAATTGCAAAGTCTGTAGTTTCGAACCCCTTAACATCTACTGTCTCAATTGATCCGTCCAGATGATGAATCTCAAAGTTGTCTACATATAAATTTTTTCGATGTAACTTCTCTTTCTTTTTAAGCTTGCATGCAATTTGATAAATAATATCTCTTATTCGTTTGTTTTAACTTCAGTAGTTCGTAATATCTTGCTTCTGCTTTTGAATCAAAAACATGTCCATCTAGCTCTATCTTTTTGCTTTTGTATTTTGTTTCTCTCATGTTGCCACTCCTTTTATAATGAAAGGTGCACCTGGCCACTCTCAATTTATACTTCCAGCCGAATGATAAGATGATTGTCCAGTGTAAAAATTGCATATAGGAAGTAGAAGTTCTATAATGGTTCTAAATTTAATTGTTGAGTATATCTTCTCCATACAGAGGTCAAACTAACAATTAAATGTTAATCAACAAGTTGATAAAATACACATTTTTGTGACAATGTGTGGCTTAATAACATTAGAAAGATAATATTCGGTTTACATGTATGAACTCTTTCATTTATAATGAATAGGAGAATATTTGTGTCGTTGCAAAAGGAGGGACTACAAATGGGCAATATGTATAAAGTGATGGCTTTCTGGACAGGGATTTTTGCAGTTATGTTTTATTTAGGTGATATGACAGAAGCTTCTTTACTATTTTTAGCAAATACAGGAATTTTCCTTCTTTTAGGCTTCTTAAACCTTTCTGAACGTATGTATATGTACATCTTCGGAGCTTACTTAATGTTCTTCTTCGCTGGTTTTACATACTATACTACGTTTATTCATGTACCAGGCGCAGGACATTAATTTTCACCATAAAAGCAGCTCAATTATTGAGCTGCTTTTTTGTGTATTCATTTTATTAAAACCCATTTATAAATGGATTATTTTCCATCTCATCTTCAGGAGTAGTTGATGCCCCATGTCCAGGGTATACTATAGTTGTTTCCGGTAACGTTAATAACTTGGAATGAATGGATTTTATTAATTCCGCATTATTCCCACCTAGTAAATCTGTTCTTCCTATACTATTTTGAAAAAGTGTATCTCCTACAATAGCAAATGAGTCATCCCCAAAGTAAAAAGTTAAACTGCCTGGTGAATGGCCAGGTGTATGGAGTATTTGGAATGAAAAGTCCCCTATTTCTATTTGAGATTCATTCGTTAAAATAATATCCGCATCCTTGCAAGAAATAGATGGGATTTCCGCATATTTGCTAGAACCATTTTTAGTAGGATCGTTCAGCCACTTTTTCTCAGCCTCATGGATGTATACTGGGATTTTATACTTATCTCGTATCTGATCTAATGCGCCAATGTGATCGAAATGTGCATGTGTTAACAAAATCGCTATCGGCTTTAAATTCAAACGATTTAGTTCATGTATTAATTTATCTCCATCTCCTCCTGGATCAAAAATTAAACATTGTTTAGAAGAATTAGATACAACATAACAATTGGTTTGTATAAAACCTAGTGGATAAGTTCTTACATTTAAAATATTAATCACCTCTCTATTATATTAAACGATTTCCTATTCTTTGTTCAATTATTCGTAACTTTTTTCACTCGACAAAGATGATGAATACAATTACAATAGAAGAGGAATATGCAAAGCGGCATTCATTTTCTGATGTCGAAAGGAGTGTCTTTCATGAACTTATTAATGGTTATTTTTGGACTTGTTACAATTTTAGCTGTAATCGGCACTGTCCAAGCTTTTAAAGAAAAGAATGTGCTAGGAGTTCTTTTTAACTTTGGTACATTTGCTGTTTTTGGCTTCTTTACAGTCATGACAATTGTGAATCAAGGTTTTCCACCAAGCTTACACTAAAATGTAATAGAAAGAGCTGTTGTACAAACTGTACAACAGCTCTTTTCTATTCATCCAAGTGAATCCAAACTTTTTCTTTTAAAGGATTTAATTGAATCCAATTCTCCAACTCATATCCACCTAGGCAAGTTTTACCGTCCGGAGCACATGTAATGGGCTGAGATAAAACTTGCCCCAATTCATGTTCCCCTTCCAATGAGATGGATGAAATAATACTTTTATCACCAGTTTCATCGACGTTTCCACTTTCCAATGCCTTCATTGTAATAATTTGACCGGGCTTCACAACAGAAATCGTAGGTATAACCCATTCAGAATAATTACTGATTGCTGGTGATGTCCATTCGAAAGAGTCTTTGCTTTCATTATTAACTAAATGATATTCATATAGCTTTTTATCTTCGTTAATCTGAATATAAAGCATACTATCTCCTAAATTTTGAACGTCAACCAAGTGTTGTATACCTGTGTCTTTGAGTGTTTTATCGTCCAAAGAATATAGAATTAATTCATTTCCATCTAAACTGCTATCAGTTCCTTTTAAAAGCATTAAGTGCTTATCATCGTACCATTTAACAAAGGGATTTCCAGCTTCTATAGATTGTAAATTTTGAGTAGATCCATCGTAGATGAATGTATTATATGACCAATCCTCATAAAAGGTTGTAAAAACAATTAAATCAGGATTCGTAGGATGCCAATCCATATATATTTCAGCGGATTCAAATGTTAGGCTTTGTACTAAGTATCCATTCTTATGTATGATTTGAACTTCTGCTGATGAAGAATTGTTAGAAGTATGTAATAAAATAAGTTCTTTATTTGGATGTATAAATCCTTCAATTATCGGTATAGCAGATGTATAGATAGTTTTCCATGATTCATTTGAAATAGAGTAAGATTGAACAGTCCACTTTCCTTTTTCCAGAAGGATAAAAAGGATTTCGTCATTTGATAGCCATCCTATAACACTATGAAAAGTAGAGGAAGTTAATATTATCGACGGAATCTCTTTGGGAGAATTCGAATCAGGTGCTGTGACCAAAGTAGAATCAGTAGTTTTCACCGTCTCTTCAGGATCATTATCTGAACTTTTACTTTCTGAACAGCCTTGAAGAAGCAATATTAACAAAATGAGTGTTCCAATTTTCTTCAATAGACTCCCCCCTTCAACTAATGTATTAGACGTGTGAAAACTTAAATTGTTTCATAGTAAATGTCTGTGGACTCACTTTGCTCAAAATTGTCGTAAATCGAATGTATGAGTGCTAAATAATTCTACTACAATTAAGCTAGTAGTAGGAGCTTTTTTGATTTCATTTTTAAAAATGACTGTAGGCAAACTCGTTATATAGAGTTTGCCTACAGCCTGAGCACAGATTAGTCTGTGTTTTTATTATTTTTTATTCTCTTTTTCAGCTTGATCGAGAAGGAGATTTCCTGTTTTCAGATCATAGAAACGGAGTAAATCTCCATTAATAATTTGATCAGAATAACCTAGTTCTTGTGTAGTACGATCGATATAAGGTTGACATTTTTCAATATCAACTTCAGTACCAGTAGAATTATCGTAACAAGCATTACCTGCATAAACTAATTTATCCGTCACGAAACCACCATTTCGGAAAATAGCAAAGTCTTCATGATCTTTAGAAAATAGATCCGCTCCTAACTGCATGTCTTTCGCAGTGTCTACACCTAACAAATGTAATATTGTAGGTCTTATATCAATTTGTCCAGCAGTTTCTGTCATTTCTTTCCCAACACCACTATGTGGAATATGGATAAAGAAAGGAACACGTTGAAGTTTAGCTGATTCATAAGGTGTAATTTCTTTGCCTAAGTACTGAGACATTGCAGCATTATGATTTTCGGAAATTCCATAATGATCGCCGTACATAACGATAATTGAATTATCGTACAAGCCTTTTGCTTTTAAATCATCAAAGAACGATTTTAAAGCCTCATCCATATAACGGACAGTCTGAAAATATTTATTTAGAGTCTTTGAATTAGAATCGTAAGGAGGAATAAATTGATCTTCCTCATCTAAATCAAATGGATAATGATTTGTTAAAGTAATCATACGAGAATAAAATGGTTGTGGCATATCAGCCATTAAATCAACCGATTGACTGAAGAAAGGTATATCTTTCATTCCCCATCCAACAGAATTATCTTCTGTAACATCATAACTATTTACATCAAAAAATTTCTGAACAGAAAGAGCCTGATACATCATATCTCTATTCCAAAAACTTTTGTTGTTTGGATGCATTACATTCGTGAAATAACCTTTTTCATTTAAACTTTCTGCCATTGAGTGAAACTTGTTCCCACTATGAGTAAAGAAAACTGCTCCACCACCTAAAGGAAAAAGGGAATTTTCAACTAGAAATTCCGCATCAGAGGTCTTCCCTAAACCTGTTTCATGGTAAAAATTAGAAAAGTAAAAAGTATCTTTGTCTTTCGTTAACGAATTCAAAAACGGAGTAATTTCGTGACCATTCATATCGTTATTAATAACAAAGTTCTGTAAAGATTCCATAGAAACGACTATTAAGTTACGTCCATCAGCTAGACCAAACATTTTCGCATTAGGTTCAGCTTGATTTGAACGAACATAGTTATTTACTTCTACTAGCTCACTACCATCAGCAAGTGCTCGTTGAGCATGCGACTTCGACTGAATATATAAATCGTATAAATGATAGTTGTAAGGTCCAAGGTTTTTCACTAACATTTCTCTATCAAAGCTTCTTGTAAGAAGTTGTGGTCTTTCAATTTCAGATAAACCTAGATTTAAAAACAATACTGCCGCAGCTAAAACAAAATACGCTCTTCTAATAGCTGGTTTAACAATCGAAATCTTTTGACCTATCTTTAACCATTTTAAAGCAACAATAATAATTGCTACATCAGTAAAATAGAAAATATCAGTTAAATTAATACTAGATTTAGCGGATGTTCCTAAATCACTAAAGTTATTTGTTTGGAATAATACTGGAATTGTAATAAAGTCCGTAAAAAATCGATAAAAAACAACATTGACATATAACACTATCGATAGAATGATACTTGTAATAACAATGTATCTATTTCTAGCTTTTGAGCTTTTAAAAAACAGTGACAGCCCATAAATAAACAAAAGAAAACTTAGCGGATTTATTAATAATATAAATTGTTGCATCATATTTTCTATTTTCAAATCAAAGCTAGTGTGATAAACCACATAGGTTTTAATCCAAGTAACCACAATAGCAATAACAAGAATTGAATGTGTCGGCCAGTTTTTCTTTATCATGCCTACATCCCCCCCTTTTTACACTCTTTATAATATGAGTAAAAGTAACAGAGTATATCTTAATCCTTTCTATTAAATAAATCAACAGAAAGGAAAGGGTAATCTGTTAAAATTTTTCATATCTTAAATTCTCATACCCATTAATAGACGGTTATAAACCTCAAAAGTTTCAAATATTTTTTAAAACTGGAGATTTTCGTTAAAGGCGGACGCTTTCAACCTGAACAGCCAGTGGTACTTCCGGAGGTGTAGCAACACGAGGTGCATTCCTAACCTTAGTTCCTTTATTCGCTCCCTCTTCCCACTGGATTAGCAGCCTAACATAGCCTTTAAAAGAGAAAAGCAACAGATAGAAATGAATCCGTCGCTCATTTTTTTTTATAGTTATTTTGTTCTTTCCTTAATACTAGTATCGCTATTTGAAAGTCATTTGCTTCGATCAATTGCATCTTATACAATTCTTTTATTTCATCCTCCATCATTTCTAAGTCAGCTAAACGATCTTTCGTGTATATATATATTCCAAAACGTTTTAAAAGTTGCATTATATCATAAACTGTTTTCATCTAATTTTACCTCTTTACGATGTAATTCACACGAAATGGTTTTTATATTGGTGATAATTTTGTCTACTGGGATGTCGTAGTTTTCTCTCTCCACTAAACTACATACTTGAAAATCAAATGCTAAGGAAATTGTATGACCAGTAAATTCAGATAAATAACGATCATAATATCCTCCTCCATAACCAATTCGAAAACCTGATAAATCGTAAACAATACCTGGTACTATAAGCAAGTCAATATCGTTTGAGGACACTGCTGTAGTTACAAGTGGATTTGGCTCTTGTAAATGCATATAAACAGTTTCAAGCTGATCAAAGCTTTCAATTTTATAAAATGTCATTGTCCGATCCTTTGGAACGCATTTTGGCACTACAACTGTTTTACCCATCCCCCATAGTTTTTTAATGATATTTTCCGTTTCAACTTCTGGGAAGTCAGAAATAGTAATACCAATTATGGATGCTCGTAAAACATTTTCATCCGCAAGAAAGCGCCGTTCGATTTCACTTGAATACATCTGATATAAAGACTTATCTAAGGTACTGAGTTGCTTTTTCATTTCATCTCTTTGTTCTTTTTTGGGCATACATTTCCCTCCAAAAATTAATAGAAAAAAACCAAAACCGAAATTGGTTTTGGTTTAAGTTATTATTTAGTTTCTCTATGAAGAGTCGATTTCTTTTCACGTGAGCAATATTTTTTAAGTTCAAGACGTTCTGGATTGTTACGCTTGTTTTTCTTAGAAATATAGTTGCGCTCTCCGCAATCTGTACAAGCTAATGTAATATTAACGCGCATGGTTGTCCCTCCCACTCTTTTACAGGATGAAATATAAAATCTGAGCATGATTTATACGACTAATCCATTATAGCATATAAAGAAATAAAATCCACAGTTTAAGGAAAGAATTTATTCAAAGTTTTTTGGAATATGTTAGTATAATAAGAGGAAGATATTAATCAGAGGTGAATATTATGGACTACTCAATCATTATTATGGTTATTGGTATTATATTGATCATTGTTTCATTTTTCGTAAAAGATTCTGTCAAAAAAATGGAGACAGAAATGGAAGATCTCTCTTTTACATTATATCAAGAAACAAGTGCTTTAAAGAGAAGGCTAAAAATTGTAGAAGAAGAATTATTAATAGAAACCACCAAAATTACTCCACCAGCAAAACAAAAAACAAAACCGGTCATTCATGAAATAATTAAAAGCCAAGTATTAGAATTACATAAACAAGGTTACTCTTTGCTAGAAATAAGCAAACGATCGTCATTAACTATTGATGAAGTGAAATCCGTCATAGGCGGTGGAAAATAAATGAAGAGAAGCTCTATCCTCTCATTGGGAATTGGATTATTTCTTGCTGGTGCTGTATTCCAAATTCAACATATATCCAAATCAGATGAAAATGCTCCTTCGCAAGCTATAAATGAGGAAGCATATGAAAAGTCCCAAGCCGAATTAAAAATTGTTAAACAACAGCTTGCTCAACTTCAATTAGATTTAGATAACGCAAAAAAGGAACAGATGACAGAAGTCAGCGGTAAAATTGAAGAAAAAGAATCGCCCGCACAAAAAAGCACTACCAGTTCTATTTTAATAGTTCAATCCGGCATGAATTCTAAAGATATCAGTTCCGCATTAGAAAGCACAGGCATCATTCAGAAAAAACAAGATTTTGAAGACTATCTAGATGCTCAGAATTTGACTGGACTTATTCAGATAGGGGAATATGAATTGGATTCTTCTATGACTATGAAACAAATTGCTGAAAAAATAACGAAAAAATAAGAAAAAGACCAGTGTCCTTTAAGTGCACCTGGTCTTTATAATTTACAGATTGCTCTGAACGAAACATTGGCTACAATATTAACGAAGACTTTTATGAAGGATCTGGAAGTGACTGAGTTACTTCCAGATCCTCTTTTTTCGGTAATCTTGTGGTGGACGTTTGTCCGTAGCTCGCTTGAAATAGGTAGAGACATGGTGCAATAGGTTTGGTTATTCGAGATTAGATACTTTCCTATTCTTTTAAAAGTGGACGAAGATGCAATTTCGTCCACTCAGCGCTTCTTGACCAATGGATACTATCTATTTGTACAGGAGCATATCTTTTCTGCGAAGAGTAACCGCAAGGGAAGCGGCTTGATTCTTGCACGCTCTTGCAAGCTTCCGCCTACAGCGGAAATTAACCTATTCAGGGCATAAAAAATTTAAATAATTTCTGTAAAAAAACCACCTCAAATGAATATTTGAAGTGGGCTTTTCCATTAGTTATTTAATTCATAATGCTTTCCTTTAAGTAAATATAAGACTCTCTCGGCCATATTGGTAGCATGATCCGCCGATCTTTCCAAATAACGACATACAAATGACAATTGAGTAATTTGACTAAGTTGTGCAGGTTGTTCTACTCCTACTGATAGAAGTGTTTTAATAGCATGCCCATACATTGCATCAATCTCATCATCTAGTTTTGCAATTTTCTTTGCTTCCTCGATATCTTCTTTCATAAATGCATCTAAAATTTGTTTCAACATCGCAATTGTTTTGATACGCATTTCATCTAATAAATGAATCGGCGCAATATGCTCATCTTTCCCAATCCTGATTGTTTCTTTTGCAATATTTACTGCATAATCACCAATTCGTTCCATATCTGCAGCTGCTTTTATCAGCACCATTAATCTTCTTAAATCAGTAGCTACAGGTTGTTGTTTAGCAATAAGTAAAATAACTCGGTCATTAATTTCTTCTTCCATGCGGTTAATATGAAGATCATTATTAATAACTGTAAGGGCACCTTCAATATCGTTTGCTAATAAATAATCCATGGAATCATTAAGCGTATTAATTGCCATATTACTTAATTCGAGCATTAAGTTCTGTACTTGATGCAATTCCGCATTGAACTTCTCTCTACCTACCATTTTTCATTAACTCCCTTCCTCATCCGAAACGTCCTGAAATATAGTCTTCTGTGCGTTTATCTCTAGGTGTAGAAAAAATGGTATCCGTATGATCAAACTCGACCACTTCTCCATTTAAGAAAAAGGCTGTTTTATCCGAAATACGAGCAGCTTGTTGCATATTATGTGTAACAATTATGATGGAGTAATCCGTTTTTAGTTCTTGAATTAGTTCTTCTACTTTTAACGTAGAAATTGGGTCAAGTGCTGATGTAGGTTCATCCATTAAAATTACATCAGGTTCTATCGCTAAACAGCGAGCGATGCAAATACGTTGTTGTTGACCACCAGATAGGCTATAAGCATTCGTTGATAAACGATCCTTTACTTCATCCCAAATTGCTGCTCCACGTAAACTTTTTTCTACGATTTCATCTAGTATTTTCTTGTTTTTTATACCGTGAATTCTTGGTCCATATGCAATATTATCGTAGATTGACTTTGGAAATGGATTTGGCTTTTGGAAAACCATCCCCACTTTTGTACGTAATTCTTCTACTCCATAGTCCGAATCAAAAATATTGCGGTCACGATATAAAATTTCCCCGGATGTTTTAACAGTAGGTACTAATTCGACCATTCGATTTAATGTTTTAATATAGGTAGATTTACCACATCCAGATGGACCAATAATTGCTGTTACTTCGTTTTCTTTAATTTGAAGATCTATGTTTTTTAACGCATGGTGATTGCCATACCATAAATTTAGTTGTTGTGTATTATATACAATATTTGATGTTTCTTGGTTTGTTAATGAAGCTTTTTCGATAACCTGTACCATCAATATTCCTCCTATTTACAATTTAGTTTAGTACCTTTTTTGAAATTTATTTCGAATAAAAATGGCTATTGAATTCATGATTAATAAGAACATCATTAATACAAGAATTCCTGCAGCAGCTACATGTTGGAATTCTGCTTGCGGTCTTTTCGCCCAATCATAAATTTGCATTGGTAGTGCCGTAAACTGGCTTAGTAAATTCTCCGGTAGAAACTGAATAATAACAGGTACACCAATCACTACTAAAGGAGCTGTTTCTCCAACTGCTCGGGAAAGAGCCAAAATTGCTCCCGTTAGAATACCAGGAATAGCAGAAGGCAAAACAACTCTAATTATCGTTTGCCATTTTGTAGCTCCCATTCCGTATGAAGCTTCTCTAACATCATTAGGCACTGAACGGATTGCTTCTTGAGCACCAACGATTATAACTGGAAGTATTAACAAACTCATTGTAAATCCAGCAGCAAGAATGCTATTCCCTAGTGATAAAGTACGAACAAAAATAGTCAAACCAAGTAATCCAAATACAACAGAAGGTACACCAGCAAGGTTCGAAATATTCATCCGAATAAAATCATTCAATTTGTTTTTCTTTGCATATTCTTCTAAATATATAGCTGTACCTACCCCTAATATTAAGGAAACAGGGGCAACAACGCACATTAACCAGATAGAACCAACTAAAGCCGCCTTTATCCCAGCTTTAGCAGGAAAACGAGAACCAAAGTTTTGAAAAAACTCAGGTGTTAAATAGCCAACTCCTTGCGTAGTAATTCTATAAAATAGAATCGCAAGTATGACTAATGCAAATAAAGTTGCAAAGAAAAATATTGTTTTAAATATACGATTAGTAATAAGTCGTTTGTTCATTCTATTAACAACTGATTCATGATTAACATATTTCATATTAATATTCCTCCCGATATTTTTTTGAAATAACGTGAGCAATATAGTTCATTAAAAGTGTAAATAGGAACAAAGTAAAACCTACAGAGTATATTGAGTAGTAAATTGTTGTTCCATAGCCAGCATCCCCTGACGATACTTGAACGATATATGCTGTCATTGTTTGTATAGAATCCGTCACATTAAAATCAAATTTTGGAGTAGAACCTCCAGCTAATGAAACAATCATTGTTTCCCCAATTGCACGAGATACCGCAAGCACAATGGATGCAATTATTCCTGACAAAGCAGCAGGTAACACTACTTTTAAAGCAACCTCTAATTTGGTTGACCCCATTGCAAGAGCTCCTTCACGAATGGACCTAGGAACGGATGACATTGCGTCTTCTGATAAAGATGCAATCATAGGTAAAATCATTATGCCTACAACAATACCTGGGCTTAATGCATTGAAGATTTTTAGTCCAGGAATTAATTGTTGTAGTAACGGTGTTACGAAAGTTAAAGCAAAGAATCCATACACGATCGTTGGAATACCTGCTAAAACTTCTAAAATTGGTTTAATAATTCTTCTTGTATTATCACTTGCATATTCACTTAAAAATACTGCAGAAGCAATTCCAAATGGAACAGCAACGATAATAGCAATTAAGGTTACTTTTAAAGTACCTGCTATTAATGGTAGAATTCCAAATTGTTGTTGTGTGTTAGCAAATGGAAACCATTCTGTCCCAAAAAGAAAATCAGTAATTCGAACTTTTGAGAAGAAAATCCCTGTCTCCACAATTAGTGTAAAAACAATTCCAAATGTCGTCAAAACGGACACAGATGCAATAAGTAAAAGAATGACCGGAATCATCTTTTCAATTATTTTTTTTTGTTTCTTACCGCTTGATTTTGCAATTAGCTCTTGAACTGATGATTGACCAGTCAACTTCTTCTGAGCCATGGTGAATCCCCCTTTTACCAAACGAAAGAAAAGAGTAGCAAACTTGCTACTCATCTCTTTACTTTTTTAGATTTACCAATTATTTTAAAGCTTCTAAATCAGCTAATCCTTTTGTATAATCAGCTTCTGGAAGTTTTACGTATCCAACTGCTTCAGACATTTCACCGGCATTTTCAAGTGTGTACTTCATGAAATCATAAGCTGCTGCATTGTCTTTAATTGCGCTATTTTTTGCATAAACAAATAGTGGGCGAGATAGTGGTGCATATTCACCAGATTCAATTGTTGCGTTTGAAGGTTCAACCCCACCAACTTTTACTACTTTTAGATTGTCTTTGTTAGCTAAATAGTAAGCATATCCGAAGTAACCAATAGCATTTTTATCACCTTGAACACCTTGTACTAATACGTTATCGTCTTCAGAAAGTGTCGCTGCCTTTACCAAATCAGCTTTTTTAAGTACTACTTCATCGAAGTAATCATATGTTCCTGAATCTGTTCCTGGTGAGTAAAATACGATTTCTTCGTTTGGCCATTTTGGATTAATATCAGACCATTTTTTCTTTGTGCCGTCTTCAGTCCACATTTTTTGTAGGTCTTCCATTGTTAAAGAGTCAACCCAGTCATTATCTTTATTTACAACTAATGAAATACCATCATAAGCAATTTTAAATTCCGTGAAGTCGATACCTGCCGCTGCAAGTTTTTCTTTTTCTTCATCTTTAACCGGGCGTGATGCATTCGAGAAGTCTGTTGATCCAGCGATGAATTTTTCGAATCCTCCACCTGTACCTGATACTCCAACTGTAACTTGAACTTTATTTTGTACTCCTGCATATTCTTCAACAATTGCTTCCATAATAGGTGCTACTGTACTTGATCCATCTCCAGCAACTTTACCTTCTATAGGAACTACTTTATCTGTTGATTGTTCTTCCGTTAAAGGTTTTTCAGTAGTTGTGTTTGAATCATTTCCACATGCTCCAAGCGCCAACGCTGATCCTACCATTGTTGTCATTAATAAGTACTTCCAGTTCTTCATCAGGTAAATCCCCCTAAAGTTTGTTTTCTATTTGTCTTACATGCTTTACTATAAGGGGTATTTGTTGAGTCGATATGAACGTATTGTAAAGGTTTTGTAAATCGAATAGTTTGTTAATAGAAAAAAAGAAAAACACCCGGTCCTTTTAAGAAGACTAGCATATGAATGTCGGTGCTTTTCGCGGGCATCGCTACAATTTCCTAGGCCAACTGGATGTTGGTCATGAAGGCGTTTCCTACGCTCCTATCAACTAGTATGTATGGGATGATTTATAATTGATTAGTAAGATAGATTACATGATCACTATGTTTACTTAACTAATTCTATCCTCTTAGCGATAGTTGGGCTAAATCTTCTTGTTAGGTACTAATCACTTAATGGATTGTAGTGAAAGATGGCGGCTCCAGTCGGAGGCCAACAGGATGTTGGTCACGAAGGCGTTGCCACACGATGTGGCGCTCTTAGCCTTTGTTCCTCTGTGAGACAGACGAGCCATCACAACGAACGCGTAGCAGCGCCCCTGCGGAACGCGTCCACCTGAAATGGAAATCCTCGGTATTATTTAATTCTTTAAAGTACTATCAATATTAGTAACTACGTTTACTTTGACTAAATTCTATCCTCATAGCTATAGCAGGGCTAAATCTTCTTGCTAGGTATTAATCACTTAATGGATTGTAGTGAAAGGTGGCGACTCCAGTCGGAGTCCAACAGGATGTTGGTCACGAAGGCGTTGCCACACGATGTGGCGCTCTTAGACTTTGTTCCTCTGTGAGACAGATCAGCGATCACAACGAACGCGTCCACCTGAAACGGAAATCCGAACTGTGAAGTAAAAATGCCATGAATACTGGATTTCTAGCAGCCAATTTCAATTTAATTTCAAATCTTATACAAAAAAACTGACCACCCTAAAGGATGGTCAGTTAAATTATTATTTCGTTTGTGTGTCTTCTTCATCTATTTTATCGTTTGTAAAAGCAGGTTTAATAGTAGGAGTCGTTGTAGATTCATTTTCTTTTTTTACTTCATTTTTTTTCTGAATATCAAAATACTTATCTACTAGTTCACGTGCAATAGGTGTGGCAAAACTAGACTTGTAGTTAGATTCAAGCGAAGCCCAAGGAATAACTAGTGCATATGATATCTCAGGGTTATCAAATGGCGCAAAACCAATATGTGTTAAATTAACAGTTCTAAAACTTCTACCTTGCGCGGCATCAAAAAAGAAAGATTGTGCAGTTCCTGTTTTCCCAGCTCCATTAAATTGAGAGTTTCCAAACGCAGAGTGCGCAGAACCTTTACTTCCGTAATACACTAATTGCATAGCTGAACGAATATGATCAATTTCCGCCTTTGAATTATCAATAGTATTTAATATATTCGGAGTAAACTCTTTTAAAACACTACCAAGTTGTTCACCATCAGTTGATGGTTCTCGTATTTCCTTTACTACATGTGGCTGAATACGATTTCCACCATTTGCAAGAGTGGCAGCATATTGAGCAAGCTGTAATGGAGTGTACGTATCATATTGACCAATTGCAAGGTCAAGTAATTTCCCCATCTCGAGTCCACCCTCTACCCCAGCAACCTCGCCCGGTAAATCAATCCCTGTTCGAACGCCTAAGCCAAGTTGAGCATATCCATTTCTCATCTTTTGAAAGGCTTCTGGACCAAAACTTATTCCTTGATTTGGTTGATAAGTCCGACCAGCAATACTATATGCAGTTTTAAACATATATACATTGGAAGAACGTTCAATTGCTTCTGAATCACTAAGTTGAATTCGACCAGACCTATTAAATACCGAACTCTTCGGAGCTGAACCTTTTATACGGATAGGTTCATCTATCTTCTTTTCCCCAATAGTCAAAGCATTTTCTCGATATCCGGTTAATAATGTTCCTGGTTTAACAGTTGATCCCACTTCATAGGATGTTGTAAACGAACCGAATGCATAATCCCGAACCTTTAGCTTGCCTGTCTCAGGATCATTCACGACTTGCTTGCCAACTAATGATAGAACTTCACCAGTATGAGGATTCATCATAATAAAAAATGCTCTATCAAGATACTTTGTTCCTGGAATTTGTTTCAATCTCAAAAGTTCTTTTTCTAAAATTTCTTCTTGGGCAATCTGTACTTCACTATCCATTGTTAATACTAAGTCTTCTCCCGGTTTACCTTCATCAATTGTTTGAGTATCTATTACTCTCCCTTTTCCATCTGTAATATTCTTAACGATACTTTTTTGTCCTTGGAGCACGTCTTCGTACTGTTGTTCAATATAACTTTTTCCGACACGGTCATTTCTAGAATAACCTCTTGATAAGAAATAATCGAGCCGCTCTTTTGGTATACCTTCTTTTGGTAAAGTAGCAGTTCCTAATATCGCAAGCGGAGATGTGTATACTCTTCGCCAATCGGTAGTTGTATTAACACCTTTTAAATCTTCATCACCCAGTCTTTCAGAAACACGCGCAAATTCTTCCACTGAAACTTCTTCCGAAATCTCACCAGGTTTAAGTTTCTTATTAGAAACTTCTCCCCCTTTAATAATTTGAGGTGATAATGCATATCCCGCAACCATTTCACGGTAGATTGCAATAACTTCCATTTCTTCTGGTGTAAATGATTGTAATTGGGCTTCTGGAATTCTACTTCGTGTTAATCGGTTAATTTCGATATTTTTTTCTTTTGCCGATAAATTTTCATCTGATTCAATTTTTTTACGTTCCTCATCAGACACCAGCATTAATGCTTCTTCCTTGTTTTTCCTTAGCCAAAAATCTTGTAAGTCACTTTTAGTAATTGAAGATATATTTTTATCAATTAGTAAACTCAGTTTTTCAGCTGTTTTATACATCTCTTCTGATTTAGTTGTTTGCATTTTAGTATATGTAATAGCGCGTTGTGGCTCATTATCTACTAGAATTCGTCCTTCACTATCAAAAATACGCCCTCTCGGTACACTTGTATTAACAGAAACTTCCTCTGTCCGTTCTAGATTTCTTTTATAGTCTTCCCCTTTTACAATTTGTAAGTAACCTAAACGTAAGATTAATAATGTAAACAACAGGAATATAGAAAAGAAAAGTATATTCATGCGAAAGGTAATATTAGCTCTTTGTTTGGCTTTTACACTTTGTGCACGTTTATTTGGAGTTTTTCTCATGGGGATCACCTACTTCTATCAAATTCACCTTGGCATATTTTGGCCAAGACTTTGTAACCGCTTGGTGGATAAATTTCTAGATGACACCTGCAACATCCACCGGAGGCATTAACTTTAATTGAATAAAATTAATAGATCTCACTATATGTTAGTGTAACATAAAAAGCACACACTTTTAGACGAAAAAGTGTGTGCAAAGTTTCTTTTTTATAAAATTATTTTATTCCTGCGCGAAGCTCGTCGCAGAATTTAATATTATTTTATTTTGCAGCAGCGTATCTTTTTGAAACTTCATCCCAATTTACTACATTCCAGAAAGAAGAGATGTAGTCAGGACGACGGTTTTGGTAGTTTAAGTAGTATGCGTGTTCCCAAACATCTAATCCTAGAATAGGAGTTTTACCTTCCATAATTGGTGAATCTTGGTTAGCTGTAGATGAAAGTTCTAGGTCTCCATTAGCTACAGATAGCCATGCCCAGCCTGATCCAAAACGAGTAGTAGCTGCTTTAGCGAACTCTTCTTTAAAAGCATCAAAACTACCGAATTTAACATCGATTGCTTCTGCTAATTCTCCTGTTGGATTTCCACCACCGTTTGGTGATAGGATTTGCCAGAAAAATGAGTGGTTAGCATGCCCGCCACCATTGTTACGTACCACAGTTTTAATATCTTCAGGTACTGCATTTAAGTTAGCGATTAACTCTTCTACAGATTTGTTTTCTAAGTCTGCTTTCCCTGCAACCGCGTTGTTTAAATTAGTAACATAAGTATTATGATGTTTTGTGTGATGAATATTCATCGTTTCTTTGTCAATATGTGGTTCAAGTGCATCGTACGCATAAGGTAATTCTGGTAATTCATATGCCATTTTTGTTTCCTCCTAAAGAATATTTTAGAAAATTCTTTCCGTGTATTAGCGTATCAAATTAAAGGAAAACGTTCAATTAAAAAAGACTAAAATTATAATTCTCATACTTTTGACTGAAGTTATACGAAGATAATAAAGAGTACTAACATTACAGTCAATATAATTATTTTTGCTACGGAAGATGTAAGAAAACCTACTAAGGAGCCGATTCCCGATTTTATCGCTTGTTTCAGCCCTTTTCTTGTAATGACTAGCTCGGCTATTATAGCTCCTAGAAAAGGTCCAATTAAGATTCCTGCCACAGGAATAACAAAAGGACCTAATATTAAGCCGATTGAACTTCCCCACATACCAGCTTTTGTCCCACCAAATTTTTTCACACCGAATGCATTGGCTGCCATATCTGCACTAAATAAAAGAACAACAAATAATAACTGAATGATCCAAAATAGCCAATTCAATTCTGCAAAAGAGAAAAATAAGCCATAAATAATATAACCTAATATCATAAAGACTACTGAAGGTATAATTGGATAAAACGTTCCAATAAATGCAATAATGAAACAAGCAATTATAAGTATCCATCCAACGATTTCAATCATATGCGTTTACCTAAAATAGCATCTGCAATATTTACTGCATGATCACCTATTCTTTCTAAGTTACTCAACATATCTACAAAAATTACACCTGCATGACCAGAACATAACCCTTCATTCAATCGGAAAAAATGATTTTTTCTAAATTGACGCTCCATACGATCAATCACGTTCTCTTGTTCTGCAACCTCTCTTGCAAGTTGATCACTATTCAAATCCAAAGCTTCTATGCTTTTTTTTACAGTATTGATCGTTAAAGTAAACATTTCTGTAATGTCCTCCATTGCGTCCTCAGTAAGTTGAAAACGATGCTCGTCGTGATAATCAATTAGTTCAATAATATTTTCAAAATGATCGCCTATTCTTTCAATATCCCTTACTGTAGTCATTAACATAAAATGTCTACTGGAATCTTGCTTTGATAAAGGTTGGGAAGAAATCCTTACTAAATAGTTTATTATTTTTGTGTCCAAATGATTAATTGCTTCTTCTATTTGAAAAGCTTCTTGTGCTTCCTGTTTATTTCTAAATTTAAGGTAATCAAATGTCTTCTCTAATCCCTGAACACTAAAATTGCCCATACGTAGAATTTCTTCTTTAGCTTGCCCAATTGCAATAGTTGGAGATTCTTCTATGAAATCCTCTTCTAAATGTTTTGTTTTGTATTTGGTCGAGTAATCTTCCCCAGGTAAAAACTTCGTCAATAAAACTACCCATGCACCGATTAAAGGAAATTGAAGAATTACGTTCACCAGATTAAATGTTCCGTGGGCTAAAGCTATTTGCATCTTATTTTCCAGTGCAAATACCCCAGATATCCATTCCATAAACATTGAAAATGGTGTTAAAAAGATTAAAAATACAATCGTACCGACAATATTAAATAGTACATGGGAAGTAGCTGCTCTTTTAGCGCTAGCCGTTGCTCCCAATGAAGCTAAAATGGCAGTAATAGTCGTTCCGATATTATCTCCAAATAAAATTGGTAAAGCGCCTCTTAGAGAAATTAAGTGCTCCGCATAGAAACCTTGTAATATAGCTACCGAAGCACTAGAACTTTGTATGAACACTGTCATAATCACTCCAGCTACTACTCCTAGAATTGGATGATTACTTACACTTAAAGTCATCTCCGTAAACGATGATAAATGTTGTAAGGGACTCATGCCTTTCATCATTAATTCGAGTCCTAAAAACAAACCACCTAAGCCGAATAGTACCTCTCCGACATTATGCGCCATTTTTCTTTTGAAAAAAAAGATTAAAAACGCCCCAATTGCCATAATTGGAAGTGCGTAATCCCCAATTTCAAAACCAATAATAAAAGCCTTTATAGTTGTTCCTATATTTGCACCCATTATAACACCTATAGATTGGCGCAAAGTCATAAACCCAGCGCTTACTAAACCTATTACAATTACAATCGTTCCAGCACTAGATTGGATTAAAACCGTAAATAATATACCAGCTACAACTCCCATAAGAGGATTTGTTGTATAACGATCTAGTAAATCTCTTAATCTATCTCCAGCGGCTTTTTGTAAGCCGTCTCCCATATATTTAATGGCAAATAAAAATATACCTAATCCACCAAAAAATTCGAACAGCATTTCTTGCCAATTGAGATCCACTTTGAAGGTCAACTCCTATTTCGATGATATCTTTATATTCTATTATGGTTAAATTATAAAGGAATTGTAAAGTGAATCTAGATATTCTTAATATTTTCTTAACATAATCATCTAAATTACTTTGTTTTCTACTATTAACAGATGATAAAATGTAGGAGAAAGGGTGAATTTGATGAATTTATTTCAGTTATTTAAAGCAAGTTTACATAGTCCCAAAAAAATTGCGGCATTTCGCCTTGTACCAATCGGTAAGACTATGCAATATGTATTTACTTATGTATTAATCATCACTATCATTTCATTTGTTCAATTCATAAACGGTTTATCTATCCAACAAGCAAATATGGAAGACATAATAGAATACTTTAAGGACATTAAATGGTTGATATACCCATCTGCTTTCGTATTATTATTTGTGCTTAATACTTTATTTATTTTTATCCGAATTAGTATTTTTGCTTATATTGGGGTTATTCTTCTGTCTATTTTGAAACATAAAGGTGAATACCGGCATATGTGGAGAAGTGCTCTATTCGCAAGTACTCTTCCAATGCTAATCTCTATAGTTTTTTCAATTATTCATTGGACAAATGGATATATCGAACTTGCCATTTATATGATTACTCTTGTATATCTCTTTTTAACATGCAAATACTATCCAATTAAACGTTAGTCATAATCCCCCCTTTTCCACATATTGTAGGACAAGGGGGTTTTTATATGAAAATATTCGTAGCAACTATTATGATTCTCATCACACTTTATATTATCAAAGTAGATATGTTTGAAGGTACGATTCCTCTTGCGTTTTATCCAACTGAAGAATGTAACGAAACAATGGATTATATTTCCATAAAAGTGCATTCCGGCGATACATTTCTTTCTCTTTTTTCAATGTATCCCGTTAATGAATCAATTACCTATGAAAAAAGACTTTTAGACTTTTATCAATTGAACCCACATTTAATAAAACAAACGGCAAAAGATGGTGAATTAGTATTTTTACCTGTCTACACCACTAATGAAGCTTGCAAAAATGAAAGATAGAGCTTTCTTTCTTGTAATTTCATTCCTCAGACTGATAAAATGGAGGATAGTGATGGCATAAAGCCTCAAGAAGGAGAGAATTTCATGAGTGAAATAATTCATCGTTCCAAAACTCGCCCTGTTCGAGTTGGAGACTTAACAATAGGTGGAAGCAATGAGCTATTCATCCAAAGTATGACTACTACTAAAACGCATGATGTTGAAGCAACTGTTGCGGAGATATTACGACTTGAAGAAGCTGGTTGTCAGATTGTACGTGTAGCATGTCCTGATGAGAGAGCTGCCAATGCAATAGGAGAGATAAAAAAACGTATTAATATCCCACTTGTAGTAGATATCCATTTTGATTATAAGCTTGCTCTTATTGCTATTGAGCAAGGTGCAGATAAGATTCGTATTAATCCGGGGAATATCGGACGTAAAGAAAAAGTAGAAGCTGTTGTAAATGCTGCAAAAGCAAAAGGTATCCCTATACGTATTGGTGTGAACGCCGGTTCACTTGAAAAGAAAATATTAGAAAAATATGGTTACCCAACAGCAGACGGTATGGTAGAAAGCGCCCTGCACCATATTAAAATTCTAGAAGACTTAGATTTTCACAATATTATCGTTTCGATGAAAGCATCGGATGTAAATTTAGCAATTGAAGCTTACACAAAAGCTTCTCAAGCATTTGACTACCCACTTCATTTAGGTATCACAGAATCAGGTACGTTATTTGCTGGATCTATTAAAAGTGCAGCAGGACTAGGAACTTTACTAAGCATGGGAATTGGAAATACAATGCGTGTATCGCTAAGTGCAGATCCTGTTGAGGAAATTAAAGTTGCTCGCGAGTTGTTAAAAGTATTTGGTCTATCATCTAATGCTGCAACACTTATTTCATGTCCAACATGTGGACGTATTGAAATTGACCTAATTTCTATTGCAAATGAAGTAGAAGAATATATATCACATATTAAAGCCCCAATTAAAGTAGCAGTACTTGGATGCGCAGTAAACGGTCCAGGTGAAGCCCGCGAAGCAGATATCGGAATTGCTGGAGCACGAGGTGAAGGGCTATTATTTATGAAAGGTAAAATAGTACGTAAAGTACCTGAAGAAACAATGGTCGATGAACTTAAAATTGAAATTGATAAAATTGCAGCAGAATATTTTGCAAAACAAGAACAAGAAAAATTAGAAAAAGAAAAACTACAAGCGTAAGGAGTAAAGTATATGACGAGTGTTCGATTCGGAATAGATATTGACGGGACTGTAACATCTCCTACTTCTTTACTTCCACATATAAATAGTGCTTTTAACTGCAATCTTCAGTTAGAAGATATTAAAGAGTATGATTTAACAAAGGCATTTCCAGTTAACGAACTAGAATTTTATGAATGGTTCAGGAAAACAGAGGCGGTTATATATGCAACTTCCCCTATACAGCCAGATGCACATGCAGTTTTGTCTGCATGGAAAGAAAAATATGAACTGTTTTTCATTTCTGCTCGTGGTGAAAATGTTATGGATGTTACACTAAATTGGTTTAAAGAACAAGAATTACTTTATGATCATATCGAATTAATAGGATCACATAATAAAATTGAAACTGCTAGAAAATATGGTGTCCATGCTTTCTTTGAAGATAAGCATGATAATGCAGTAGAAATACACGAAGAACTAGATATTCCTGTTATATTGTTTAACACGCCATATAACCAACAACCTGCTCCGAAAGGCGTTATTCGTGTAAATAACTGGATAGAAGCAAATAAGTGGATTGAGAAAGAATTCGCATTACAAAACATCTAAGGAATAATCCTCATGATCAGTCTGTAAGTAAACTCATTAAAAACGAGTCTGCTTACAGACTTTTTTTGTAAAGTCTAAAAAAACTCGCTTTCCCACGAACAATCCATCCTCTCATAAAGGGTATTAACCTATTTTCAAAGAGGAAAAATATCATGTCTTTCCAATAGGAATTGCCGACTAATTTATATAAAAAAGTGGCACTTAAAGAACATTCATAGAAGTTACACCAAAAATCCTCTATAATTAATTTATTTACAGATCAACCAATAGGAGGAATAAAATGAAAAGAATTTTAACAATCATAATAACAACTTCATTAGTCTTGGGTATCTCAACCGTGTCTCCTACCACTACTGATGCTGCTGCCAAGGTATTTAAAAACTGTACAGAGTTAAATAAAGTATACCCAGGAGGAGTAGCAAAAGACGCAAAAGTCACTAACAAAGGAGGAAAAACAAAATATAAACCAACTGTATCATTAGAACTCTACAACGCTAACGCAAGCAAAGATCGGGATAAAGATGGAATTGCTTGTGAGAGATAACAGCTAAAATAATTTGATGAGAGCAAATATGAAAAGAAACACCACCAAACATTTAATTGGCGGTGTTTCTATTTAGTGACACTTTGGACATTTACCATATATTTCAAATTTATGATTATCTATTTGATATGCTGGGATAGCATCTTGCAAAACTTCCATAGGACAAAAATTAATTTCTTTAATATTTCCACAGGACATACAAATAAAGTGATGATGATGGTGATCCATTTCACATTGCATACGAAAGTGTTTTTCTCCGCTTAACTCCGTTTCTTCTAAAATACCAAGATCAACAAATGTACTTAAGTTACGATAGATTGTATCATAACTCATCCCTGGATGTTCTACCATCATAACATCTAAAATATCTCTTGCTGTTATATACTTCTCTGTTTTTGAAAAAATATCTAAAATTTGTTCCCGTTTGTCGGTCTTTTTAAAACCCTCTTTTTTTAGGATATCCCAAGCTTTTTCAATATTCATTGTGATACAACTCCCTTCATTGACATCTTTTTCAATGTAATTGTTAGAAGTAAGATAATAATCGACGTAACTACGATTGTACCACCTGGAGCTAAATTCATATAAAATGCGCTTACTACTCCAATAATAACTGCAAGTTCACCAAACAAAACAGAGAAAAAAATAGCTTGCTTAAAACCTTTTGCAATTCGCATTGCTGCGGCAACAGGCAATGTCATAAGTGATGAAACTAGTAGTATTCCGACAATTCTCATGGAACCTGCGATAACCAATGCGGTTACAATCATAAATAATATATGAATCCACTTTGCAGGTAATCCAGAGGCCTTTGCATATTCCTCATCAAAAGATAAAACAAACAATTCTTTATAAAAAAATGTTAGAAATGCAATTACTATTATGGCAATACAAATAATTATCCATAAATCTTGGCGACTCACTGCTGATACAGAACCGAATAAATAACTAAATAAATCAGAGCTAAAACCTTCAGCTAGCGATATAAAGATAGCACTAAAGCCCAATCCTGCGGACATGATAATCGGGATCGCTAATTCTTCATAATGCTTATACATTCGACGAAGTCGTTCAATAAATAGTGAACCCGTAACGGAAGCCACAATCCCCAAATATAATGGATTTAGTAACGCTAATGCCCCAACTGTTTGACTTAAGTATAGACTACCAGCTATCCCAGCTAATGTAACATGGCTTAATGCATCCGCAATTAAAGAAAGCCTACGAACAACTATGAATACGCCAAGTAATGGTGCTATAATTCCAATAATTAATCCCGAAATAAAGGCATTTTGTAAAAATTGATACTGAAGTAATGATTCAATCATGATTGTACCTCATTTCGATGTGTCACTTTCCGAACAGAATGTCCATACCATGCCTCTAATTGTTCATCACTCATCAAATCCATTTCCTTTTGAAAGCCATGAAAATGAATTGTTTGATTCAGACAAGCGACATGACTTATGCTTTTAGAGACGGCGTCAACATCATGAGTTACTAATACAATTGTAATTTGATGTTCCCGATTTAAATGAGATAACATATGATAAAATGAGCGAACATTTTTACTATCTACTCCAACAGTTGGTTCATCCAAAATTAAAACTTTTGGATTACTAATTAAAGCTCTAGCGATAAAAACTCGCTGTTGCTGACCGCCTGATAAATCTCCAATATTTTTTTTTGAAAACTTTTCCATACCCACAGAGGTCAGAGCTTCCCTCACTTTTGAATCTACATTTTTAGGATAAGAATGAAATAAGCCAACTTTTTTTACTAAACCACTTTTTACTACTTCCTCTACTGTTGCTGGGAATCCAGAATTAAAGGCATTTGATTTTTGAGAAACATATCCTATTAGCTCTTTTTCTCTAAATAAAGGAACAGGTTTTTCAAAAAGCAAAACCTTCCCTTTTGTCGGCTTTAATAAACCTAGTATTATTTTTAAAAGTGTCGACTTCCCAGATCCATTTGGACCTATAATTGCTAGAAAGTCACCTTCTTCAATTTTTAACGAAATATTTTTTAATGCCACTGTTTGTTCATATTGGTAATAAACATGTTCTAATTGAATTAAGGCTTTCCCCATTATTTTTTCCTCTATTCTAATCAATAATCATTACGATTTACAAAGTTAAAGTATAGAGGAAAATAACGAAGGTGTAAATAAATTTATCTTGAGAGGATGATAGTTTGGATATTTCGAGGTTTATTCATGAATTACAAACAAGTTCTATAAAAGATTTTAAAAAAATGATTAAAGCATTTGATATTAAGTTATCAGATAAAGAGATCAAAGAAGTATACCCACTTCTTCAAGAAATTTCTATAAGTTGGTTATTGTTAGGTGTTCCAATGAACATTCAACAAAAATTAATAAACATTTTAGGTGAACAACGAGCGGTTGACTTATTTCAACAATTCAAAGAAAAAGCACCCTCATTTTTACGTGAAAAATGAGAGTACTTTCATTAGTTTTTTAAAGAATCAATAGCTTCAGGTGAAAAAGTTTTCGATCGAAGCATTTCAATTTCCGCTTTATACGGTGCTTGCTTAGATTTCGCATCTACTCCAACAAATGGAGTTTCTAAAATTTTCGGGATGTGCTTTAATTGAGGGTGATGCACAATATACTGTAGTGCCTCAAACCCAATTTCACCAAATCCAATATTTTCGTGACGGTCTTTTGCCGCTCCACGGATATTTTTACTATCATTAATATGGAGTACTTTTAAACGATCAATTCCAATGATTTTATCGAATTCATTTAACACACCATCAAAATCATTCACAACATCATATCCAGCGTCATGAATATGGCAAGTATCTAAGCAAATTGATAATCGATCATTTTTAATAACACCATCTATAATTTGTCTTAATTCTTCAAAAGTGCGCCCGCATTCTGATCCTTTTCCAGCCATTGTCTCTAGAGCAATTTGTACAGGATAATCTTGCGTTAATACTTCATTTAAGCCTTCTACTATTTTCGAAATCCCTGCATCTGCTCCTGCACCGACATGTGCACCAGGATGTAATACAATTTGCGTTGCACCAATTGCGGCAGTTCGCTCCACTTCTTTTTGTAGAAAATCTACTCCTAGAGCAAAAGTTTCTGGTTTTGTTGTGTTTCCTAAATTAATAATATATGGAGCATGTACAACAATATTAGCTATTCCATTTTCTTTCATATGTTGCAAGCCAGCCTCAATATTTAATTCTTCTATCGGTTTTCTACGAGTGTTTTGAGGTGCACCTGTATAAATCATGAATGTGTTTGCACCATATGAAGCTGCTTCTTTGCTTGACGCAAGAAGCATTTCTTTTCCACTCATTGAAACATGTGATCCTAAAAGCAATGAAATCCCCCCTATTTCTTACGGTTTTTAATCCGACGTTCTCTTTTCTTAACTTTATCCATTTCCCATTTCATATTACGTTTATAGCCAGGTTTTACTTTTTTAGGCTTACGCACTAATGATTTCGCTTTTGCATCAATTTCATTTTCATTTTTTGTACGGTTTTTCCGAGCATGTCTTTCTTTTAAATCTGTCCATTCCCCTTTTACAACATCCTTATGTTCTAAAGGAATCCCCATTTTTTCAATACGCACCAATGCATCTTCATCTGATGGCTCGTACAATGTAATGGCCGTACCCGTTAATCCAGCACGTGCAGTCCTTCCAACACGGTGAACAAAAAATTCTAAATCATCCGGAATTTCATAGTTAATAACATGACTTACACCTGGAATATCAATTCCACGTGCTGCTAAATCAGTAGCTACAATATATTGGAACTCTAAGTCATGAATTTGCTTCATGACGCGTTTACGGTCTCTTGGTGAGATATCTCCGTGTACTACCCCTACTTTAATTCCATTTCCTTGTAGATAATTAGCCACTTCATCTGCATGTTGCTTCGTATTTGCAAAAATAATTGCTAAGTACGGATTAATACCTTCAATAACATCTAATAAACGTTTTTTTCTTGATTTACTACGTACTGGTGTAACAATGAAATCTATTCCATCTGCTACTGGGCGTTTACTTCCCATTTTTATATGGACAGGTGAATCCATGTATTTCTTCAAAAATGGTTGCAACTTTTCAGGAATAGTTGCAGAGAATACATACATCTCTAGTTGTTCAGGCATACGAGATGCAAATTGATCAATTTCAGTTATAAACCCTAAATCAAATGCTAAATCTGCTTCATCCACTACTAGAATGTTCGATGTATGCACAAGTAACGCTTGTTCAACTGTTAGATCACGAATTCGTCCTGGTGTACCGACTACAATTTGTGGTTGAGTTTTCAATTTCTCGATGGAACGAGCTTTGTCTGTACCGCCAATAAACAATTTAGTTTGTATTTCTGTGCCTTCTACTAGCTTATTCAACTCTTTAAAAATTTGAGTTGCAAGCTCTCTTGTTGGTGATGTAATAATTGCTTGTACTTCTTGTTTACTAGCATCTATTTTTTCAACAATTGGGATCAAAAAACTATGTGTTTTTCCTGTTCCAGTATGTGCCTGACCAATAGCACTTTTTCCCTTTAAAACTAGCGGGATTATTTCCTTTTGTATCGGCGTTGGTTCTTGAAAGCCTAATTTCTCGATTGCGTTTTGTAAAAAAGGCTGAAAGTTATAATCTGTATATTTGGACATTTGAGTCCCTCCCTCACATTTCTTTATTGTACCACGATTGTACATAAAACGTATAATTTGCATAGAATAGAAGGACTCACTTTGATGAAAGGAGATGATTAAAATGCGCTATGAGTCTTTTTATCCGTTTTCTCAAAACAGGATGAATGAGTTCTTTAATTTTAATAGACCTCCATCCGCAAACGCTCCTTCACCTTTTCAAAATATGTTTGGCCCCCCCCCTAATGCACAAGGTCCTCAACCGAACAATTTCTTAGGCCGTCTATTTGGAGGTTTTCAACAGGGAAATTCTGGGGGACCAGGAGGCGCCCAAGGGTTCGGCGGTGCTGGGGGGCATGGAGTACCAGGGCCAGGAGGACAGGGAGGTGCTGGAGGTGGTGGGCCAGGTGCTGCCGGGTTTTTCGGTGGTGCAGGAAGTCAAGGAGGCTTTCAGCAAGCCGCTACTACAAGTAAAGCAGCTTCCTATTTGCAAACAGCAGATAAGTTTTTAAATACTGCACAACAGATTACTCCGATGGTTAGACAATACGCACCTATGTTCCAAAATATGCCTGCACTATGGAAGCTCTACAAGGGCTTTCAATCGCTACCTAATGCTGCTACAACTGCAACAGCTGCCACTGGTGCAGCCACTGCTACGGCTGCTACGGCTGCTACGGCTGCAGTAGCACGTGCACCATCAGTCGCAAAAGCTGCTACAACCACAGTTTCAACCGGTGCATCCTTACCTCGAATATTCCAACCACCATTTTAATGTTTTGAATTCATTCTGGGGCTCAGCTATAATAGGAGTATGCTCGTATTGAAGGGAGTTCTCACAATGATTGTACAAAAAATTTCTCCAAGAGGATATTGTTATGGGGTTGTAGATGCTATGGTTATAGCACGTAACGCAGCTTTAGATACATCTCTTCCTAGACCAATTTATATATTAGGAATGATTGTTCATAATAAACATGTAACGGATGCATTTGAAAAGGATGGTATCATCACTTTAGATGGTGAAAATCGCTTAGATATCCTTTCAAAAGTAGATAAAGGCACTGTAATTTTTACTGCACATGGCGTTTCACCTGAAGTGAAAGAACTTGCACGTAAAAGAGGTCTAGTTTCGATAGATGCAACTTGCCCAGACGTTACCGTGACGCACGACTTAATAAGAGAAAAAACAGCTGAAGGTTATGACATTATTTACATTGGGAAAAAGGGACATCCAGAACCAGAAGGAGCTATTGGAGTAGCTCCTGATAAAGTTCATCTTGTTCAAACTATAGAGGATATTGATAGATTAAAATTAGACACGAATAAGCTTCTTGTTACAAATCAAACTACGATGTCTCAATGGGATGTCGTGCATATGATGAAAAAATTGGAAGATAAATTCCCTCACATCGAAGTTCATAAAGAAATCTGCCTTGCTACTCAAGTAAGACAAGAAGCAGTTGCAGAACAAGCTGGAGAAGCTGATCTTTTAATTGTAGTAGGGGATCCAATGAGTAATAACTCTAACAGATTAACACAAGTTTCCGAGGAAATTGCGGGTACTCCTTCTTATCGTGTTGGTGACATCTCCGAGATCAAGCTTGAGTGGTTAGAAAATGTAAAGCATGTAGCGGTTACTGCTGGAGCTTCAACTCCTACTCCAATCGTGAAAGAAGTCATTCAGTTTTTAGAACAATTCAATCCAGACGATCCATCTACACATGATAGAACGAAAAAAGTAAGTCCAGAAAAAATACTACCAAAAATTAAAATACCAAAACCTGTTATCCGTATCGAGCCTTACCCAATAAACGAATAAAAGCTGCTTCCTCGGAAGCAGCTTTTTTAATTTGTATGTTTTTAAATTTTACTACTAGGAATACAGAAAAGGTTGTCCAATAAGCTAAGAATTTGTAAGGACATGATGCGTTTGGATTAGATAATTAAAGAAAAAATACTTTTCCTACTCTTTTAAAAGTTACCGAAGACAACCTTTTGTAATCCTAAGAAAATGGTGTTGCCGATGTTTCGACATATTAAAGAGTATGATTCTCTTTTTTTAATCTCTTTTTTTAAATAAGTTGAAATGGTTCAGTTGAAAGTTTTGAAGGGATAAATTCTACTGACAGTTTGCTTTCTGTACATGCTGCAGTCATATAATCTGCAACCCCTACTTTCATAATTTGTTCTATATGGTGACCAGGATCAATGACAGCTAGATTAATTGCTTCTGCATCTTGAGCGGTATGGAAATATAAATCTCCAGTAATAAATACATCAGCACCAGCTCTTTTAGCACTCTGAATATACTTATTGCCATCTCCTCCTAATACCGCAACCTTTTGAACCTTTCTATCTAAATCCCCCACAACACGTACAAAGGGCACTTGTAATTGCTTCTTAACAATTTGAGCATACTCATGTAAAGTAATTGAATTCGCTAATGTTCCAACTCTTCCAAGCCCTTTTTCATTTACCTCTATATTCATCTTAAACAAATCATATGCTGGCTCTTCATATGGATGAGCGGAAAATAAAGCCTTCAATATACGATTTTTAAACGTCACCGGAAAAACAACTTCAACTTTTTCTTCATCTACAATAGTCAGTTTACTTGCTTCCCCAATATAAGGGGTGGCATTTTCAGAAGGTCTGAATCTACCCTCCCCTTCGGAAGTAAAACTACAGTTCGTATACTCCCCTATTTTTCCTGCTCCTGCATTTGCTAAAGAACTCCTAACTCGATTAGTGGAATCTTTTGGGGTGAAAACCGCTAATTTCATTAGATTCTCGGCTGTTGTTTTTTCTAAAATTTCCACATTTTCTAACTGAAGGCAATTTACAAGTAAATCGTTAACTCCACCTTCAGCTATGTCTAAATTTGTATGGGCCGCATACACAGCAATATCATGTTTGATTAATTTCTCGATTAAACTTCCATGCGGTAAATCTGTTCGCATATTTTTTAAATTCCGAAATATCGGAGGATGGTGGGCAATAATTAATTCACATTGTTGTTCAATTGCTTCATCTACTATTTTTTGATTTACATCCAATGTCACAAGTACTTTGGAAACCGGTTTGTTTAATGTCCCTATTTGAAGGCCAATTGGATCACCTTCTACGGCTAGTGCCTTAGGAGCCCATTGTTCAAATAAGGAAATAATTTGTTGACCGTTTGTTTTCTTCATGCTTTTATAACGTTCCCTCCACAATTGCAATTTTTTGTTCTAGTTCCGCTTTTTTTTGTTGCACTTCTGTTGTGAAAGCTATTTTGTTTAATTGCTCGATTATTCGTTGCCACTCTTTTATTTCATTAGTCCATTTTTTGATAAAAATTTCTGTTTTATACTTCATCAAATAAGGTCCTAATAATAATTCTTGGTTGGTAAGGTTCATATCCCCTTTTTTTAGAACAAGAATTTCATAAATTTTACTATGCTCTTCTAATATTGCTTCATCAATAATATTCCAGTTATTATTTATTGCCCACTCTCGAATTGCCTTAGCATGAATATTAGGTTGTAAAATTAACATCTCTACAGTCTTAAGCTTCTCTTTTCCTGCTTCTAGTATTGATGCAATTAAAGGACCACCCATACCTGCAATAGTTATCGTTTGGATATTATCTTCCGTACAAATTACTTCTAACCCATTACCAAAGCGTACATCTATTTGTTCTTCTAAGCCTTCACTTTTTACATGTTTGAGGGCAGACTCATATGGCCCTTTTACTACTTCCCCAGCTATTGATTTAGTTATTATTCCAGTATGGACTAAGTAACAAGGCAAATAGGCATGATCACTACCAATATCTGCGAGTATCGTATTTTCTTCTACAAATGACGCTACCTGTTTCAAACGTTCTGACAAATTTTTTGCATTCAATTTATACACCTCATCAAACATTATAGCAAAAATAAAAAAAGACCTCGATTCTTTTTATGAATCAGAGGTCTTTTTACAATTATTATTTTTCACCTAAAGATTTAACCCAAGCTGCCATAGCATCGATGTTTTCAGCAGGAACTAATCCAGCTGGCATTCCACCTCTACCATTAGTTAAAACACCTTTAATCTCATCCTCAGATAATTTAGTCGCTACTAGTGAAGGTGCTCCACCTTGTCCTTCAAAGTTTCCACCGTGACATGCGATACATTTTCCTTGTGCAAATGTAGCAGGATCAAATTCCTCAGTAGATGCAGCCTCTTCTCCACCGTTTTTAGCAGCTTCGTTAGCAGCGATTTCTTCTTTGTTATTCACACCTTCAATAGATAAGAAGAAAATTAGTCCGATACCAAATGCCATAATTAAGATAAATGGAATAATTGGATTCTTTTTCATAGTTAACCCTCCTTCTTGATACATTCATTCTAACATAGAATTAGTCAACACTAATATTGTACTGCATTCTTGTGAAAACGAAAAGTCCTAAAGACGGGTTTTCCTGTATTGTGACAATTTAGACATAAATTCGATTAACATCCAATATGTCTTGCAATAACCATTCGCTGTACTTCAGAAGTTCCTTCTCCTATTTCTAGAAGCTTAGCATCCCGCATAAAACGTTCTACTTCATATTCTTTCATATAACCATAACCACCATGTATTTGAACTGCCTGATCTGCAACTTCCATTGCAATTTCCGATGCGTATAATTTACACATGGAAGCCTCTTTACCGAACGCACGTCCTTGGTCCTTTAACCAAGCAGCTTTATACACCATGTTTCGAGCAAGTTCGATTTTCATCGCCATATCAGCCAATTTAAATTGAGTTATTTGAAATTCAGATAGTGTTTTACCAAACTGTTTTCTTTCTTTCGAATATTGAAGTGCACGATCAAAAGCTGCTTGAGCAATACCTACAGCCATAGCACCTATACCAATTCTGCCTCCATCAAGCGTTACTAAGAATTGTCTAAAACCATTTCCTCTTTTACCAAGTAAGTTTTCTTGTGGCACGCGAACATTTTCAAGTACCAACTCTGTTGTATTCGAAGCATTTAATCCCATTTTTTCATAATTATCTATAACTGTAAAACCTTCCGCATCAGTTGGTACAATAATTGCAGAGATCTCTTTCTGCCCATCTTTTACATCGGTGATCGCTGTTAACGCCAAATGTTTTGCATAGCTGGCATTTGTTATAAATGCTTTATTACCATTAATTACAAAGTCCTCTCCATCTGCTTTCGCAGTTGTTTGAGTACCACCTGCATCGGACCCTGCGTTAGGTTCTGTTAATCCAAAAGCACCGAAGGATTCCCCAGTACATATTGGAACTAAATATTTTTGTTTTTGCTCTTCTGTTCCAAATAAATTAAGTGGTGCTCCACCAAGTGAAATATGCGCAGAGTAAGTAATACCAGTCGAAGCACATGCTCGACTCAATTCCTCTGTCACAATGGCAAAACTGACAGTGTCAGCACCTGCTCCGCCATATTCTTCTGCAAACGGAAGGCCCATCATCCCCATGTCAGCTAACTGTTTGAAGATTTCTTTCGGAAACTCTTTTGTTTTGTCGCGCTCAATTGCACCTGGAGCTACAACCTCATCCGCAAATTCATGAATCATTTTACGGATCATTTGTTGTTCTTGTGTTAAATCAAAATTCAATTCTTCCATCCCCTTTGTAAATAAAAAAACGCTTACATTCTTATTATACTAAAAAGTTAGTAAAATCACAGTTATAAATATAACATAGCAACAGACATTTTATTGATCTGCGAACACTTATAAAAATAAAAGAATAATAATCTCAAAGGTAAAAACGAAAGAAATAAAATAATATAAACGCTGAACCGATAATACCAGAAATACTGAAATAAGCTAACTTTAAGAGTAGTCCCGAAAATAGCCAAATTAAACAGTTTCCAATGATTAAACAAATTAATACCAATGGATAACTTATAAAATAGGCTTCCCAAACTTTAAAAGAAATCGCTAATAATAATAATGCAGAACACACCATAATCAATGGGGACAAAATGGATTTATTTTTTGCCAATTTAATAGCTATGTATAAAAATGTGAATATTGCTATACCTGAAACTATAATTGGAAGGAACACGTATGAAGTAATAAATATAAGTAAGGATATTAGTATTGATGTAATTACACCAAGTATAGTGTATAGGATGATTTTGTTCTTCCTATCCTTCGCTAATATTGCTTTAGAAGAACTTTCTTTCTCTTCTAATTCTGTACTTTCGCCTTGAGCATATAGTGCTATTAAAAAATCACAATAATGTTCGGGTAAAAGCTTATTTTGCTTCCAAAAAGTTATTTCATTTACTATTATTTGCTTACGCTGAAGTGACATTACTCGTCCCCGTTTCATGTGGCAATTGTCAATATTATAACATTTTGGAGAATTAGAAAAAAGTCATCCTTCAATCTAGAGTGAATCTTATTGAATTCAAAGGATTTAAGAATATACAATTATAAGAAAAACCTGGCAAAAAGACACCCGGTCCTTTCAAGAAGAGTCGCATATAAATAATTTCCTTGTTTATTAGACAATGCCATCTACATTAGTGAATTAAGTGTACTTTTTCAGTGTCCCCAAGCTCAATTGAAAGAAGAGAATACTTGAAAAACGTTTTAATTTTCTCTTACTGTTACAAAAAAGACTGTAGGAAAACTCGATTTAGAGTTTCCCTACAGTCTGAGACATCTTGAAGCCTTATATTTATTCTAAGAAATCTTTTAGACGTTTACTTCTAGAAGGATGGCGAAGTTTACGAAGTGCTTTCGCTTCGATTTGACGAATACGTTCTCTCGTTACACCAAACACTTTCCCTACTTCTTCTAATGTTCTTGTACGACCATCATCTAAACCAAAACGTAAACGTAATACATTTTCTTCACGGTCCGTAAGTGTATCCAAAACGTCTTCTAACTGTTCTTTTAAAAGTTCATAAGCAGCATGGTCCGATGGAGATTGTGCATCTGCATCTTCTATAAAGTCACCTAAATGCGAATCGTCCTCTTCCCCGATTGGAGTTTCAAGAGAAACTGGTTCTTGAGCGATTTTTAAAATTTCTCTTACCTTTTCAGGAGGCAAATCCATTTCTTCCCCAATTTCTTCTGGAGAAGGCTCACGGCCCAAATCTTGAAGTAATTGACGTTGAACTCTTATTAACTTATTAATTGTTTCAACCATATGAACTGGAATACGAATTGTTCTCGCTTGGTCAGCAATAGCACGTGTGATTGCTTGTCTAATCCACCAAGTTGCATACGTACTAAATTTGAATCCCTTACGATGATCAAATTTTTCAACAGCTTTAATAAGCCCCATATTACCTTCTTGAATTAAATCTAAAAATAGCATACCACGTCCTACATACCGCTTCGCAATACTTACAACTAATCGAAGGTTTGCTTCCGCTAGACGTTTTCTAGCTTCCTCATCACCTTTTTCAATTCGTTCAGCTAATGCAATTTCTTCCGATGCTTTTAATAAATCAACGCGTCCAATTTCTTTTAAGTACATTCGTACAGGATCGTTTATTTTAACACCAGGTGGTACACTTAAATCATTTAAATCGAAAGTTTCTTCTTTCCCTTTCATCAAACGATCTAAATCCTCTTCATCCCCATCTTTTCGGCTAAGTTCGATTTCTTTTCCTTCTAAATGATCGATGAATTCTTCAATCTGATCAGACTCTAATTCAAAATGTGCAAGTTTTTCTGCAATATCATGGTAAGTCAACTCACCATTTTTTTTACCTAACTCGATTAATTGTTTTTTTGCTTCTTCTAATGTAATTTCTGCTTCAGTTTCTTTTGTACGTTCAGACTTGTCCGCCATAAGAATTCCTCCTTTTGCTACCGGATTATTTCTCAAAAGTTGCTAATGATTTTTTTAACTGTATTGCTTCTTGAGCAAGTTGTAGAGCTTTTAGCATATCGCTCATTTTCTCTGCTTCTTTTGCATCATTTAACTTTTGTTCAATTTGTTGCTCAACCCGGTATTTTCTAATATGGCGCAAACAGTCCATGACTTCCTCTGTTTCATGATCTGGATCACGTTCTGAGAGCGCTGCTTCCATAACTATTTTTTTTAGTTCTGCATCATTTATTACTTCTAAGAAGCGTTGAAAATCTCCTTCTGGATAATCTTCATAAAATCCTGATAATCGAACATAAGCTGCTTCATAAGCATCTCTTATAAAACATTGTTCCCCAGAATTATTTCGAGCTATATCAATTACTCGAGCATTGTGAAGC
Source organism: Psychrobacillus sp. NPDC058041 (assembly GCF_042885655.1). Classification (NCBI taxonomy): domain Bacteria; kingdom Bacillati; phylum Bacillota; class Bacilli; order Caryophanales; family Bacillaceae; genus Psychrobacillus; species Psychrobacillus sp. NPDC058041. Next base: position 91,660 of record NZ_JBHVRO010000006.1, on the reverse strand, counting down.
ATATGGGAAAGTAGTATTCTTTCTGCTCTTTCATCAGCTGTTAATGTTCTCTTCTTTTTTCTCATCTCTGTATTTATTTGGAGAGAGGAAGTAGGTTGACTTTTAGATTGAGTTGCTTTTTTTCCTTGAAGTTTTCGTAAATGTTGATAGATTGCTTCTTCTGAAACATTTGTTTCCTGTGAAAGTTGACGAATATATAAATCGCGCTCTACCGAAGAATTCCTTTCACTCAGTATTTCCAAAATTTCTTGAATATACTGCAAAGTATCATTTTCATTATTAAAATTCTTGTCTCTTTTAGAAACAATCATCATAAAAGATAAATAGGAGTGCGGCTTTTCAATAATTTTTGTACGAAAAGCGTCTTCACCAAAGTTTTTAATATAATCATCTGGATCCATAGCATCGGGAATAATTGCTACTTCCGTTTGAATATTTTGAGCTTGAAGTGATGTAGCAGCCCTTTTAGCAGCTTCCATACCAGCCTTATCTCCGTCATAACAAAGCGTAACATTAGATGTTAGTCTGTTAAGTTTTAATATATGATGAGACGTCAATGCAGTACCCATTGTTGCAACTCCATTAATTATACCCGCTTTTGAGGCTGCTATTACATCTAAGAAACCTTCAAAAACGACTACGTTTCGTTGCTTTCGAATGTCTGATCGAGCTTTATCTAAATTATAAAGTACTTGGCTTTTTTGGAAAATTGGCGATTCTGGACTATTTAAATATTTTGCTTCATTTTCGGATTTAATAAGGATTCTCCCCGAAAATGCAATAACATGACCACTTTCATCAAAAACAGGAAACATTATTCTACCTCTAAAACGGTCGAAATACTTCAATTCATTTTCTTTTCGGATAATGAGCCCAGTTTTCTCAATTTCCTTTAAATCCATACCTTTACGCTCTAATAAGGTTGTTAGTGCATCCCAATTTGGAAGGGACCAGCCAATTTTGTACTTTTCAATAATTTCTTTTGAAAACCCTCTTTCCTCTAAGTAATTTAATGCATTTTCCCCTTCTTCTGTATGAAGAAGTAAATGATGAAAATATTCGCAAGCAAATTCATGTGCTTTTTTCATAATGGTTACTTCTTTTGAGATGGGTGTTTTTGCTTCTGAACTCATTGAGGAACTTTCTTCTATCGTTAATCCTATTCGACTTCCAAGCTTACTTACAGCATCATGAAACGAAAGATTTTCGATATCCATTAAAAAGGTAATAACATTACCACCAGCACCACAACCAAAACAATGGAAAATTTGTTTTTCTTGAGTAACTGAAAACGATGGTGTTTGTTCTCCATGAAAAGGGCATAAACCAAAATAGTTTCTCCCTCTTTTCGTAAGTTGAACATATTCACTAACTACATCAACAATATCGTTGTTATTTCTAACTTGTTCGATAAGTTCTTCTTCTATACGATTGGTCATTATTTCACCATCTTTACTTGCTATTTGATTAAATTCTAGAGACTTAATAAAATTCCTGCAAGAATCGACAAAATAATTCATAAAAAAAGTTTCATAGATAAAATATTCTTTTTTCCACAAATAATAATTATAAATCATTTCATTTTATTAATCTATTACTTTATTCGATACACAATACAAAAAAACCTTTTCACAAATGTGAATCGGCTCTTTTTCATGAAATTATTTTTGTAAGATGTGATTTATAACTACATTCGCAGTCTCTTCTACAGCTCTATTTGTCACGTCAATCACTCTGCAGCCTATTTTCTTAACAATTTTTTCAAAATGTTTTATCTCATCATTTATCCGTTCTATTTTAGCATAACTAGCATCATCGTTTAATCCAATTGCTATTAATCTCTCTTTTCTAATTGAATTAAGCTTTTCAGGTGTAATAACAAGTCCAAAGCATTTTGCAGGATCCACTTGAAATAGCTCTTCCGGTGGCTCAACTTCTGGAACAAGTGGTACATTTGCGACTTTATACCTTTTGTTCGCCAAATATTGTGATAATGGTGTTTTGGATGTTCTAGAGACACCAACCAGAACAATGTCTGCTTGGAGTAATCCCCTCGGATCTCTTCCATCATCATATTTCACTGCAAATTCTATTGCTTCAATTTTCTTGAAATAGTCCTCATCCAATTTACGGACTAATCCAGGTTCCTCAAATGGTCTTTCACCTAGATTATTCCCAAGTAAATTAATAACCGGGCCGATTAGATCAACAGATTCTAATTGATATTGTTTACAGTAATGTATTAATGCATCTCTCATATTAGTTTGAACTAGTGTATACAGTATAATAGCGTCTTGTTCTTTCGCTAGCTCTGTAATTTCTTTAATATGGTCGAGTGAATCAATATGTGTAAATCTTTTCAATTTTGTATGTTGTAGACCAGGTCTAAATTGACTTATTGCCGCTTTGGCCACTAGTTCACCAGTTTCTCCAATAGAATCTGAGATGATAAATATATTAAGCATTTTCATAGTTTTCCCCCTCACAGATCATGATCATCGGCTAATGATAGGAAAGCACGTGTGATATTCGTCTTTGTTATTCTTCCAACTACCTCTAAACCATCTTTTAGCATCTTTACTACAGGTAATGAGTCAATTTGTCGAGTCATCAATTTATTTGCAGCATCTATAAGTGTATCTTCTTTCGTACAGTACGTGATATTCGGCATTCTTGTCATAATCATATGAACCGGAATCTTATTTAGGTCCTGATTTCCAATGCTTGTTCGTAAGAAATCCTTCCTAGAGAGTACACCAGATAATAATGATTTTTTATCGACTACAAATAATGATCCTACATCTTCTAAAAACATATGGCATATTGCATCATAAACTGTCATACCTTCCTCTACAACAACAGGTATGGACTGAAAATCTTTTACAAGCATCTGTGCAATATTATCCGAAATAGTTTGACTGGTTTTTTTCCCAGAATAGAAATAACCAACCCGTGGACGAGCATCTAGAAAGCCTGCCATCGTTAAAATTGCAAGATCTGGTCTTAAAGTAGACCTTGTTAAATGAAGTCGTTCTGCAATTTGTTCACCTGTAATGGGGCCGTTTCCCTTTACAATGTCCAAAATCTCGTTTTGCCGTTTGTTGAGTTCGATCGGACTCACCGCCTCAAAGTGTTATACTTAATACCCAATTATTGTAGCACAAATTCGCCATTTCTGTGCAACTTGTTCTTCAATTCGACAACTCTACTTTGAAGAAAGGAATTTAGTGCATGGAGAAGTCGACTATTTAACTTCCTCGTTACTGTTTGTCGGGTAGGATAGTCTATCGTCTTCTTTTCAAAACACAAGAAATTTATGATAGAGATGCTTTTTAGTTATATTCAAGCCTTTTCAACCTATTATTGCTATGTACACAGGCTCATGTTACAATATCAACAAATAATAAAGCGATGAAGAGAATAATAAGTACTGTAAACAAAAGCGAGTGGTGTTGGTGAAAGACCACAATACAGGAAAAGGCATCTCAGAGCTTATGCTTTTAAAGTGGATTGTATTTATAATCAATCGGGGTGGAACCGCGGGTATAATACTCGTCCCCGGGCTAATTTAGCCCGGAGACGAGTTTTTTTATTGCCCATCTTTAAAAGCATTTAAAAAATGGAGGTCTTCATATGACAATTTCAATGGAAAATGTAGTTAGTTTAGCAAAACAAAGAGGATTTGTCTTCCCAGGTTCTGAAATTTACGGTGGTCTGGCAAACACATGGGATTACGGTCCACTTGGTGTAGAACTAAAAAACAATGTTAAAAAAGCTTGGTGGAAAAAATTTGTGCAAGAATCGCCTTACAACGTAGGGTTAGACGCTGCAATTTTAATGAACCCGAAAACATGGGTAGCTTCTGGTCATATTGGAAACTTTAACGATCCTATGATTGACTGCAAAAAATGTAAATCTCGTCATCGTGTCGATAAAATTATCGAAGATGTACTTGATAAAAAAGGAATAGAAATGGTTATTGATGGTCTTTCATTCGAAAAAATGGAAGAAATCATGAAAGAACATGATGTTGTTTGTCCATCATGTGGCGCTTTTGATTACACAGAAATCCGCCAATTCAACTTAATGTTTAAAACATTCCAAGGTGTAACTGAAGCATCGACAAACGAAATCTTTTTACGTCCTGAAACGGCACAAGGAATATTTGTAAACTACAAAAATGTGCAACGTTCGATGCGTAAAAAAATGCCTTTCGGAATTGCTCAAGTAGGAAAAAGTTTCCGTAACGAAATTACTCCAGGTAACTTCACTTTCCGTACAAGAGAATTCGAACAAATGGAATTAGAGTTCTTCTGTAAACCTGGTGAGGATATGGAATGGTTTGAATTCTGGCGTAACTATTGTAAAGAGTGGTTATTAAACTTAGGTGTTTCAGAAAACAGCATTCGCTTACGTGACCATTCGGAAGATGAGCTTTCTCATTACTCTAATGCAACTACAGATATCGAATATAAATTCCCATTCGGGTGGGGAGAGCTTTGGGGTATTGCAGATAGAACAGACTTTGACTTAAAACAACATATGGAGCATTCTGGTGAAGACTTTAACTACATTGATCCAATCACGAATGAACGTTATGTACCTTATTGTATCGAACCTTCTTTAGGTGCTGACCGTGTTACGCTTGCATTCCTTTGTGAAGCGTTTGAAGAAGAACAATTAGAAGGAGATGATACCCGAACTGTGTTACGCTTCCACCCTGCGTTGGCACCAGTAAAGGCAGCAATTTTACCTTTGTCTAAAAAGTTATCAGAAGGTGCTACCGCTTTGTTCTCAGACTTAAGCAAACACTTTATGGTTGACTACGATGAATCTCAATCCATTGGCAAGCGTTACCGTCGTCAAGATGAGATTGGTACTCCATTCTGTATCACATATGATTTCGATTCAGAAACAGATAATCAAGTAACAGTTCGTCACCGCGATTCTATGGAACAAACAAGAATGCCAATTTCCGAAGTAAAATCATATATCGAAGGTCATTTGCAATTTTAAGTAATTAATCCTGAGCAGACAAAAGTCTGCTCAGGATTTTTTCGAATTTGGATACCCTAAGACACATAACAAGCTCTTGCTTACGGTGATTCAGTAAGCTTTATGTAACTTCAAGGAGGTTATTGCTTCTCGGTAGAGGCTTATAGAGTTGAATTAGGGGCATATAGACCTTCTTTTGAGGCGGATGATATTTCTTGGGGCATATGGCTTCTCTATAGGGCTAATGGGGGCGGTTTAGGGACACATAGACATTCTTTAGGGGCAGTTGATATATCTTGGGGCATATAGCTTCTCTGTAGGGGCTTATGGAGATAGTTTAGGGGCACATAGCTCCTCTTTAGAAGCAGATGATCTTTCATAGGGTATGTAGCTTCTCTATAGGGCTTATAAGGTTAGTTTAGGAGCACATAAACACTCTTTAGGGGCTTATGGGGTTCGTTTAGGCGCACATGATACTCCTTTGGGCATCTAGCCTCTCTATAGCGGCGGATCCAATTTCCATGGGACTCCGCTTCTCTATAGGGGCTTATGATATTTCTAGGGTTTCCGTTTCACTCAATGAAAAAAGATCCAAGCAAGAAGAGTTATTCTTCTATACTTGGATCTTTTTTTGGTGTATAAAATTCGGGGGTTTTATCCATCTGGTCAAGAAATCCTTGTGATTTTAAGCGGATACCAACTTGTTCGCTATAGATGGTGCGGATAATTTTTTTTATAAAACCTTTTGTTTCTTTTTTTAATGTCAGCTTTCCAACTTGATCAATTGGTACTGTATAAAAAGTACGAATAAGTTTTACTTGTGAAGGAGTCAGCCTAATCAAATATGGATCTATTGAAAAGCATCGATGACATAAAAATCCGATTTGTGAAAAAGAAAATGCGAACTCTCCATCTGTTGCCCCACAATTCGAACACTGATGTAATACTGGATAAATCCCCGCTGTAGGCAATAGCTTCCATTCTACAAATAGGCTAATCGCTTCTGGATCATAGTCTTCTGAAATGGCTTGGAGGGCCTGTTGTAATATTGTAAATAGATGAGGCTTAGGAGACTCATCATCGATTAATTTGTCTACTAGTTCCATTATAAAACTAGCATATGCAGTAGTAAATATATCTTCACGAATTGAACGCATGGAATCGATGATCTCACCTTGTTGAAGAGTCCCCATTCCTCTTCCTTGTTGGACTAAAAAGTAGGCATACGTAAACGGCTGTGAAATGGAGGACAAACGACTCGTAGGTTTTTTTGCTCCACGAGCCATCGCTGCTCTTTTTCCAAGTTCTCTGGAAAAAATCGTAACAATCTTATCCGTTTCTCCATAAGAAGAAGCTCGTAAGACTATCCCTTCTATTTTTTGGAGCAATTGCCTTCCCTGCCTTCTATATCGTCTGTGTTGCCATCAAGTTTGCTTTATTTCTTAATATTCGTCTTCTCGGAAACCGTAATCTCTTAAGTGCGCAGACTTATTACGCCAGTCTTTTTGAACTTTTACCCATAACTCTAAGTAAACTTTAGAACCAAGTAACATTTCGATATCTTGGCGCGCTCTTGTTCCAACTTCTTTCAACAAAGCACCTTTTTTACCAATTACAATCCCTTTTTGGGAATCTCTTTCCACAACAATGGTTGCCATCACACGGATCATGTCTTTTTCTGTATCTTCTTCTTTTTTTATTTTATCAATGATAACAGCTATTGAATGTGGAATTTCCTCACGTGTTAAATGGAGTACTTTTTCTCTTATTAATTCAGAAATTATAAAACGTTCTGGATGGTCCGTTACCTGATCTGCCGGATAGTATTGAGGGCCTTCTGGCAAATATGTTTGAATCGTTTCAAGTAATCTGTCTACATTATTTCCTTGTAATGCGGAGATAGGAATTATTTCTGCAAAATCATACTTCGATTTATACGAGTTAATTATATTTACCAATTCATCTGGGTGAATTTGATCTATTTTATTGATGACAAGAAATACAGGTGTCTCATTATTTTCAAGCATATCCATAATTAATTCATCAATTTTTCCTTTTGGTTCTGTCGCGTTGACCATAAATATTATTACATCCACTTCACGTAATGTATTTTTGGCAACTTTTAACATGAAATCCCCAAGCTTATGTTTTGGTACATGAATACCTGGCGTGTCGATAAAAATCATTTGACTTTTTTCTAACGTTAAAACACCTTGTACTTTATTACGGGTCGTTTGTGGTTTGTCACTCATAATAGCAATTTTTTGTCCAATTACTCGATTTAAAAATGTAGACTTCCCAACATTGGGTCTACCTATAATTGAGATAAAACCCGACTTAAAGCCCTCATTATTTTGCAGCATAGTCTAAATCCTCCGTTGTAAAGGCGCCAGGTAGAAGTTCAGAAACAGTTGTTTCTAATACATTTCCTTTTAAATTGGTTAAGTAAACAGGCATATTACCATCGCAAAACTCGGCTAATACTTGTCTGCATGCACCACACGGTGATACCGGACCTTCTGTATCGGCAACTACTGCAATTGCGGCAAATTTATTCTTTCCTTCTGAAACAGCTTTGAAAATGGCTGTTCTTTCTGCACAATTAGTCAAACCAAAAGATGCATTTTCAATATTACAGCCATGGATGACTTCCCCATCTGTTGTTAATAAAGCCGCTCCCACTGGGAACTTAGAATAAGGTACATATGCTTTCTCTCTTGCTGTTTTGGAAGATTCCATTAAATTATCTTTATTCAACCTTTTCACCTCTAAAATAAGATTCCCCACCATTTGGGGATAAATATGATTAAACCTACAATAGCACTACATATTGCATAAACTAGGCATGCACCTGCAGCCAAATCTTTTGCTTGTAGAGCAAGCTGGTGATAGTCAGGTGATGCTAGATCTACAACTCGTTCTATAGACGCATTTACTAATTCTATCATGAACATGCCACTTATTAACATAATAATTATTATCCACTCAAATCTAGATAATTCAGTTATTATACTTACTATAAATACAATGACTGCTGCCAATAAATGAAAGCGAAAATTTTGTTCGCTTTTTATGACGTGTAATATGCCATGGGATGCATATTTAAAAGACTTTATAAACTTAGGAATGTCCATGGCCTTCACGTTTCAAACCAAATGCTTGTAATATTGTTTCTTGTAGGCCGAACATTACTTGTTCTTCTTCTTTCGTTCCATGATCATATCCAAGTAGATGTAGGAATCCGTGGACAGCTAAAAAACAAAGCTCTCTCTCAAATGTGTGAGCATACGAATCAGCTTGTTCTTTTGCACGTTCTACAGAAATAACTATATCTCCCAAAAGCATTGGCATATCAGCATTTTTTATCTCTATTTCTCCTTCACCCATTTCCTCCATGGCAAAAGAGATCACATCTGTAGGAACATCTTTACTGCGGTACGTACGATTAATATCCTGTATAGCATCGTTTGTAACAAATGTTACACTAACTTCACTTCCATCTTTTATTGCTTGTTGTTGAGCAGCAAATTGCAATACCTTTTCAACAAGTTCCGTCGTTTGTTCAGTTAATGTGTTCGTCTCATCCATTAAATCCAGTTCTAGCATCTTCGTTCCACCTTTATTGTTATTTAGGATACTCTATTCGTGAATGAAAAATCCCATTCATTGTTGTATAGAAACTCTCTTTCATTTTCTTAATTTCACGTAAAGATAAGTCGCATTCATCAAACTGACCGTCTTGAAGCTTATCTTTAACTATTGATTCTATTATTGCATGGACTTTTTCTGCATTTGGTTCTTTCATTGAACGAACAGCAGCTTCTATACTATCCGCTACTGAAATAATAGCAATTTCTTTCGTTTGTGGTTTTGGACCCATATACCTAAAATCTTTTTCTTTCACATCTTCTTTTTGTTCTTTTGCTTTGTAATAAAAGAACTTCAATAAACTTGTCCCATGATGTTGTTCTGCCACATCCACGATTTCTTTCGGCATTTTATACTTGCGTAAAATATTTGCTCCATCTACAGCATGAGCAATAATAATATCACGACTTGCTTCAGGAGGTAAATTATCATGTGGATTATACTCATTCATTTGGTTTTCGATAAAAAAGCTCGGCCTTTTCGTTTTCCCAATATCATGATAATAGCAACTAACTCTGGCCAGCAAACCATTAGCTCCTATTGCCTCGCATGCCGCTTCCGCTAAATTTGCAACCATTACACTATGATGATACGTTCCAGGTGTTTCGGTTAATATTTTTTTCAGTAACGGATGATTTGGATTTGATAATTCTATTAGTTTCATTGTGGAGAGAATCCCAAATGCAGATTCAAAAAACGGTAATATCCCAATTGTTAAGGCTCCAGATAATACACCAGATAATATTGCTGCTCCAAAATAAAATAATAAGTCAGTTATTCCATAAGTCGTTTTTGTCATTAATAAATAAAATACAATAAATGCTAGATTAACGGATGAAACGATTAAACTTGAACGAAAAATTTGAGAATTATGCTGCATTCTTTGTAATGCAAAAATCCCTGCGATTCCACCAAATAATATATATAGAGAAATTTCCATTTGAAATACATTTGTATAACCTTCTTGAAATATAAAACCAGCATACGCTGCAATAATTATGGTTGTTATAAAAGCAATTCTTTCATTAACTAAAATGTAAACGAGCATCGACACTATTGCTGTTGGAAAAATAAAAGCTATGACTACATCAAAATTATTGGCAATATACTGTAAAACATTCATCATTAATACGGATATGAACAAACTAAACAGGACAACAAGTAAGGATTTCGAACTTTCAATTGCTTTATTTTTACCATTTATTGTTTGACTATACAAAATCCACATAGTTAACAATACAAATAAGGCAACTCCAATTAAAGGCTTATAGGAAGATTTATTCGTAAGCATTCCTAATAGCTTCAATTGTCTAAAAACTTCCCTATCAATTATTTCGCCTTTTTGCACTAGGATTTGTCCTTGTAAAATTCTTGTAGGGTCTACACTTGCTCTTGCTTGTTCTATTCGTTGCTCCGTTAATTCTTTATTTTCGATTTCTGTTTCAACAATACTAAAACGAGCTATTGATACGAGAGCATTCATATATGGAGGAGGATACTTGAAATATTTTCTAACTTTGTCCTCTAATTCCTTTTTCTTTTCGGGAATATTTTCTAAGCGAATCCTTTCATTTAACACTTCTTTTACAAAGGAAATAAGGGTTTCACTAGATTGAGTTAGAGTTGATGTGTTTTGGTTTAGTAAAGCCGTTAATGCATCATCACTTAAATACACATAGCTCGCATTATCAGCAATCTTTTCCATTTCTTTTTTTAATAAATTGAGTTGACTTGTTTTACTATCAGCTTCCTCAGGAGGAATTATTTCTCTCTTAATTTCTATCACACTATCGAAAATAGAGCGAATAATCGCTGCTTGGTTATCAGCAGTTTCTTCCTGGAATTGATAATATGGTTGAATCTCAGAAGCTACTTTCTCGCGTTCTTGTTCTGTTTTGATACTATCTTCCATCGTTTTGACTGATCTAATTGTATCAGGTGATAACTGATATTCTTTAATATCATATGTACTCTCTTTTACATTTCCTATTAATAAGAAAAACATAATAATAGCTGTAAAAAAAATAATAACTAATGGGAGATGCTTATAATTGCTCCATTCTTTCAATTTCAATAAGATAGAATTCATTTTTCTCTCATCTCCCTCATAACTGGTAAATTCATTATACCTTACTTTTAGAATGATATAAAAATAATTCCAAATTTGCATAAAACTCAAGTGTGTATTAAGTGTATCTTGTCTTCAATTTCCAGTGTGCTTTGAAAAAACATTGTATACATCAGTAGCGGTGAAACAGACTCGATTTATTTACTTTTATAAAAAAATGACTGTAGGAATACTCGACTTTTATCGAGAAATCCTACAGTCTGAAAAGAGTCTATTTTAAGACTGCTGTTCTTCGTAAGCTTGTATAATTTTTGCGACAAGCGGATGACGAACGACATCTCCTTGTTCTAAATATTGAAAATGAATACCAGATACATTTTTTAATATTTTTTCAGCAATGATTAAACCAGATTCAGCACCTTTTGGTAAATCAATTTGCGTTTTATCTCCTGTGATTACCATTTTTGAACCGAATCCCATACGGGTTAAAAACATTTTCATTTGTGCTTTTGTTGTATTTTGTGCTTCATCTAAAATAACAAAAGCATCATCTAATGTTCTACCTCTCATATATGCAAGTGGGGCAATTTCAATTGTACCACGTTCAATAAGTCTCTCTGTTTGCTCCATACCTAGTACATCATGCAATGCATCGTATAACGGCCTTAAATAAGGGTCTACCTTCTCTTTTAGATCACCAGGTAGAAAACCTAAGCTTTCGCCTGCTTCCACTGCTGGACGTGTTAAAATGATTTTTTTGACATGCGCATTTTTTAGTGCTTGCGTTGCCATTACTACTGCCAAATATGTCTTTCCAGTTCCTGCAGGTCCAATTCCAAACGCTAAATCAAAACGTCTTATTCCTTGTATATATTCTCTTTGTCCAATTGTTTTAGCGCGAATGGCTTTTCCTTTTGTGTTTCTTGCAACTTCTTCATCATAGAGTCCAGAAAAATACTCAATTGTACCATTCATACTCATTTCAATTGCGGATGAAACATCCCTTGAGTTTATATTGATCCCTTTGTGTATAACGGAAAGAAGTTGTTCCATTAACTTCCTGACTTCTTCCACATTTTTTTCTTCTCCAACAATTCGAATGGTTTCGCCTCTAGTAATCAGTTGTACTTTCAGTTCCTCTTCAATAAGCTTTAGATTTTTATCTGATATGCCGAGAAGCATTACCGCTTCGGCAGCGTCTTTCAAATTCATATCTATTTGTGTTTGTTCGCTCATGCTTCGTCTCCTTGGGGTATAACTTGTGGAATCGCAATATTCTCATTAATTAAAAACAATACTTTCCCCTTTACTTTATCATTTTGAATAGTCACCTGTAAAATTTTATCCTCCAATATTTGTGTCCCAGTTGGAAGCTCATTGAAAATTTTTTGATAAAGTAATGGACGGATTAATTTTTCCATCGATTGCTCATTTAATAAAAATCTCTCTTCCTCCAAATTTCTAACATACCCTACCTCCAAATACTTTTGAAGAGGACTTGGCAGAGAAATCTCCTTCCAATAATCGTGTTTTTTATTCCCTTTTTTCTGAATAACCAGTTTACGCTCATTCGGTTTCATAAAACTGACCTTTTGAGGAATTTCAAACTCAAGCTCAAGCCAATAATTAGCAAACACTTTTCCTTCTGCACTCGTTATAATTCTTTTGTCTCCTTGCGTAACAAATCCATTTACTAATATATCCCCTTTGTTAACTGAGACATTTTTTTCAACTGCCCTTACTCCTTTTACAAGTTCAAAGTCAGTAATAACCCCACTTCTCTTTGCTATTAGATGTGTTGGAGGTGAATTTTTTATCTCCCGCTCTGATTGAATCGGAGCTAACATGGGACTAACAATAAATTTAGATCCTGATTTCGTAAAATGTACCCAAGAGTATTCTTTGTGTTTAAGCAATATTTTTTGTCGTATTTCTTGTTCAGATGGTAAAGTAGACGTGCGCATTTTTTCTTTAATGTTCATAACCTTTAGTTCCTCAGCGATAAGAATATCGCTTTCAGGTGAATCTGTCTCTATTTGAATACTCCATATAAATTGGGCCAAAATTACAGGAATTATAAGAAATAATGCTATACCAAAAATTGAAAACGAGTGAGTAGCAATAATTCCTTTCTTCTTCTTTTCATCTAATCGAACAGTTAGCCGTAATGATCTTCTCACTTTTCGAAAAATTGCTAAATCTTTTTTGCGAATAGAGAAAAAAAGGTAATGCTGCGTACTGTAAACTTGGTAAATTTCAATATTGGCTGAAAATAGTCGTTGAAATAATAGGTGTTGATCTGTTTTTATGGGAACTTTGACTTGTATAAGTTGTTGCATTACTATTTTTCCTTCCTTGTAATATTAAAGTACATAAGTTCATCTACTTGTATTCGTAGTTGTTCCATAGAAAATGATTTTATCTCTAAAGTTACCGCTTGAATTTCTAAAAGGAAGTCATCGTAAGAACAAACTAAATTATTTTCTTCCAAACGATGAATAGTAACTTTGTAATCTAATATAATCTCGCTAAAATTTTCAATCATAATACTCGCATGGAGTGGAAATAGTTTATTCAAAAAAACACCCCTTTACATGACTTTATGCATGTAAAGGGGTGTTCATGAGTTATCTTTTCGATTTTGGTGGTGCAAGTATCTCAGAAAATACAATAGCTCTTACTAGTTCTTCTTGAGAGCTAGGTAAAATATGATTAGTAGTCGCATTAGATACTTTCTTTTCCAATTTGTTTACTTGATGAGTTGACAGTCGACCAGAAGATCTCGGAATGCCTTGATTCCTACTTACTTCTCTCTCCACTTTTTCAACTACAACAGGCATTTTTTTTACCACTGGGGTCTTTCTATCCAATTGCTGTTTATGCTCTTCCATAAAGTCTTTCGCAAAATCTCCAAGATCTTTAAATGGATTTTCTGTAAAAGGCTTCACTTGCTGCGCTCTTCTAACTGGACCTTGCTCCGGTTGTTTTTTCTTTTTTAATAACATACTGACGATTAACGAAATAACAATTAATATTATACTTTCCAAGGAGAAAACTCCTTTCCACTATATACTAGTCTTTTAGTTCATCAGTAGAAGGTTTGTCTCCACCAACTTTGCTAATTGAATCCCTCATACTAGTGTCAGCTTGAATATTTTTATAGTTCATGTAATCCATTACACCAATATTTCCTTCACGTAGAGCTTCTGCCATAGCTAAAGGAACTTCAGCCTCTGCTTCTACTACTTTCGAGCGCATTTCAACTACTTTTGCTTTCATCTCTTGCTCGGAAGCAACAGCCATTGCGCGACGCTCTTCAGCTTTAGCTTGTGCTATTTTCTTATCTGCTTCTGCTTGTTCCGTTTGAAGTTCCGCACCAATATTTTTACCTATATCAACATCCGCAATATCAATCGATAGAATTTCAAATGCAGTACCAGAGTCTAAACCTTTAGCTAATACAGTTTGAGATATTAAATCTGGATTTTCAAGTACTCGTTCATGACTTGAACTAGAACCGATTGTACTAATTATCCCTTCACCAACTCGGGCAACAATTGTCTCTTCACCTGCACCACCGACTAAACGGTCGATATTGGCACGAACGGTAATACGAGCTTTCGCTTTTACTTCAATCCCGTTCATTGCAACACCTGCGATAAATGGTGTCTCAATAACTTTAGGGTTTACAGACATTTGTACTGCTTCTAATACGTCACGACCAGCAAGATCAATTGCTGCACCACGTTCAAATGTTAGTGCAATATTTGCTCTGTGCGCTGCAATTAAAGCATTTACAACACGGTCTACATTACCACCAGCTAAATAATGACTTTCTAATTGATTGATCGCAACACTTAATCCAGCTTTATGCGCTTTAATTAGTGGATTGACGATACGAGATGGGACTACTCGACGTAATCTCATTCCTACTAAAGTAAAGATACTAATTTTTACACCGGCTGCAAGTGCTGAAATCCATAATGCGATTGGAAAAAATGTAAAAAACACGGATAGCAAAATAAATGCTAAAACAATTATTACAATTAAACCAATCGTAGCTCCACTAATAATCATCCTATTTCCTCCCCTTCAGAAACTTCTCGAACAACGATACGAGAACCTTCTACTTTTATAATGATAACATGTTTATCTCTTTCTACAAAACTTCCATCTGAAACTGCGTCTATACGTTCGTCATTTATACGTATTGTTCCCGCAGGTCTGAGAGGGGTCATCGTCACGGCAATTTTTCCGATTAACTCTAGTCTATTTTCGTTAGACACATACCCTTGTTCTGTAGTTGTTGCATCTGACAAAATTACTTTGTTTAACACTTTCAATTGTTTTCCGAAGAACTTCATAATAATCACCATTCCCACTATAGCTACTGTTAAAGCAATTAATACAGAAATACACATTAGCAAAATATTACCACCAGCTAATATTATACTAAAAATAATAGCCGCTGCTCCTAATATACCACTTATTCCTCCCGGTAAGTAGAATTCAGCTATTATTAATATAACTCCTAAAACAAAAATAATAATCGCTTCATAACCAGCAAGGCCTGCCACTAGGTGGCCAAAAAAGAATAGTACCAAAGATATTAGTCCCATCGTGCCTGCAACACCAAAGCCTGGAGAATACAATTCTACAATCAATCCTAAACTAGCAATAGATAGTAAAATTGGTACAACAATTGGGTTAGTAATAAATCTTGCAAGTAGTTCCGTGAAAGTTTCTTTGGTTTCAACAATTTTTGCATCCGCTAGATTTGTTATTTCTAGAAGCTCCTTAAGTGATCTTACTGTTCCATTTGAATAGCCAACTTCTAATGCTTCTGAAGATGATAGAGTTAACAATTCACCGCTTGGTGCCCTATACTTTGGAAGATCAACAGTCTCATCTGCCATTGCCTGTGCATATATAGGATCTTTTCCAGTTAATTCTGCCGCATTAATCATTTTCGCTTTCCATGCGCTATTGGCTTTTTTATCAGCAGTATTTCCGTTGCTATCTATTACAGCAGCAGCACCTATTGTTCCACCAGGAGACATATAAATTTCATCAGTATGAAGAGCTAAATATGCACCTGCGGACAACGCTTCCGAGTTTATATAAGCAATCTTTCTAATCGAAGTAGAATCGAGTAAATTAACAATTTTTTCAGCAGAATCTACAAATCCTCCTGGCGTATTTATCTCTAAAATAATTGCTTCAGCGTCCGCTTCTTCTGCTTCATGAATGGATCTTTTTAAAAAAGCATATAATCCTTTTTCAACTTCTTTATAAATTGGAATTTTATAAACTACAGGAGCATCTGCGGCGACCAATGCCGGTACCATCATGATAAACGATAAAAATAATAGAAAAAAAGAAATAATGTACCGAGAAAATTTCATCACTAAACCTCCCTTCTATATGTATATATACTTTACGGTGAAAAATAAAAAAAGTTTCAAAAAAATAAGCCGAGAAAATAAATTTTCTCGGCTTACATAATTGTAAATGTTAATCATAATGTACGTGTTTTGAACGTAGGGATGGTTGGGATTAATTTACCACTTACGTTTACGTGCAGCTTCTGATTTCTTTTTACGTTTCACGCTTGGTTTTTCATAAAACTCGCGCTTTCTTACCTCTTGAATTGTACCACTTTTAGATACAGTACGTTTGAAGCGGCGAAGAGCATCTTCAAGCGATTCGTTTTTGCGAACGACAGTTTTTGACATCTCTCTTTCCCTCCCTCCGAACACACGTCAAGCACATAACCATGTGTTATGTACTAAAAAATTATATCGTATAGTTTCGACTTGGTCAATACTTACAACTAAATTAATATTCAGATTTACTCGTTAGTCCTTGCATAATTTCCACACCAGAGCTTGCACCAATTCTTGAAGCCCCAGCATCGACCATTGATTGAAGATCTTCCAAGTTACGGACTCCACCAGAAGCCTTCACTCCAAGATCAGCTCCAACTGTCTCACGCATAATTTTAACAGCTTCCACAGTAGCACCGCTAGTAGAGAAACCAGTAGAAGTTTTAACAAAATCAGCTCCAGCTGTTTTAGATAATTCACTTGCTTTTTTAATTTCTTCATTTGTTAACAAACAAGTTTCTAAAATTACCTTTACAATAGCCTTTCCTTTTGCAGCTTCTACTACTGCTTCAATGTCCTTTTGGACAAAATCAAAGTCGGAATCTTTTAATGCCCCAACATTTAATACCATATCAATTTCTTCAGCACCATTTTCAATTGCATTTTTTGTTTCAAATGCTTTTACTTCACTAGTGCTTGCACCTAGCGGAAAACCAATTACGGTACATACTTTTACTGGACTTTCTTTCAGTAACTGTGCACTAAGCTTTACCCATGTTGGATTCACACAAACAGAAGCAAATGTATAGACTTTCGCTTCTTCACATAGTTTTTCAATTTGTTCTTTCGTTGCATTTTGTTTTAATAGAGTATGATCGATTAATGAAGCAATATTTTGTGTCATTCATATTCCCCTCTCGGAAGTTGTCCGTACCTCTTCATCATAATTGAAAAAATAAAAAAAAGCCAGTGAGATTCATTTCACTGACTTTCTTTATTATTAGACTAATTCTTCGACTTGGTCTAATACTCGAACAAATTGACCTTCGTTATATGGATAGCCGGATTTCGTTATTTTTACTCGTACCAGTTTTCCGATTAATTCGTCTGTACCAGGAATAACTACTTTTAAATAGTTATCGGTATAACCTTCAACTAAATTCGTATTAGAATCCAATTTATATTTTTCCTCGGGAATGATTTCTAAAATATCTCCCTCAAAACGGGATGCATATTCTACTGCCAATTGATCATTTAAAGTGATTAAGCGGTGTACACGCTCGTTTTTCACTTCTTCATCAACTTGGTCTTCCATTCTGGCAGCAGGTGTACCTGTACGCTTAGAGTACGGGAAAACGTGAAGCTCAGAAAAGCGCTGATCACGTATAAAATTATATGTCTCCATAAATTCTTCCTCTGTTTCTCCAGGGAAACCAACAATAACATCTGAAGTTATCGCCAAATCAGGTAATGCTTCTCTAAGTCGATCTAAACGATTTGCAAAAAACTCCATTGTATATTTTCTTCGCATTCTTTTTAACACAGTGTCTGAACCTGATTGAATAGGAATATGTAGATGTCTCACTACTATTTTAGAATCTCTTAATACATCGATTACTTCATCTGATAATTGACTCGCTTCTATAGAGCTAATACGGAGTCGTTTTAACCCCTTAACATTGGATTCAATATCTCTTAAAAGCTGCGCTAAATTATAGTCTTTTAAATCTTCACCATACCCACCAGTATGAATTCCCGTTAGAACGATTTCTAAATAACCAGCATCAACTAATTGTTGTGCTTGGTGTACAACCTCTTCGGGATCTCTAGAACGCATTAGACCACGAGCCCAAGGGATAATACAAAAAGTACAAAAGTTATTACAGCCCTCTTGGATTTTTAAAGATGCACGAGTGCGATCCGTGAAGGAAGGAACATCTAACTCTTCATATACACGATTTTTCATAATATTCCCTACAGCATTTATCGGTTTACGCTCTGTTTTATATTGTTCAATATAATCAAGCATTTTTGTGCGTTCTTGTGTTCCAACTACGATATCTACACCAGGAATTGCCATAATTTCAGCAGGTGAGGTCTGAGCGTAACAGCCTGTTACACAAATAACCGCGTCTGGATTTTGGCGAATTGCACGGCGAATGACTTGACGACTTTTTTTATCGCCAGTATTTGTTACAGTACATGTATTTATCACATATACATCTGATTGTTTTTCAAAATCAGTTCGGACATATCCATTTTCTTTAAATAATTGCCAAATTGCTTCAGTTTCGTAATGATTCACTTTACAGCCTAATGTATGGAATGCAACGGATGACATCACCTTACACCTCTTTCATTCATATTCATAAGAAATTGCAGCAAGCGCATATAACGGTGCTGTTTCAGTTCGTAGAATTCTTGGTCCTAGAGAAATCGGTTGAAAATCATTGTTTAATAAGGTTTTTATTTCTGAACGATCTAATCCACCTTCTGGTCCAAATACGATAAGTATCGATTTTTTATCATACACCTTTTTTAGTTGCTCGGCAAATTTCTGGCGTTGTTCAAGTTTTGCATCCTCTTCATCTGCAACAAATTTTACATCGTATGTTCTACTAATTTCTAGAAGTTCATTTAAGTCAATTGGATTATGTATGTGTGGAACAAAAGATCGATGCGATTGCTCCGCCGCTTCTTTTGCAATTTTTTGTAAACGAACAATCTTTTTTTCGTTTTTTTGCTTGTCCCATTTTACAATAGATCTTTTTGCTTCAAATGGGTATAGTGTGTGCATGCCAAGTTCAGTAGCTTTTTGGGTAATCAACTCTAGTTTATCACCCTTTGGAAGCCCACAAATTATGGATACTTTTACAGGCATTTCATTTGATTGTTCAAGCTTATTACCCACCTTCAATAATACAGATTTGGAGGAACCCTCTATAATTGTCGACGTGTATGTTATGTTTTCAACAACTAAATATACTTGATCTCCAGGAGACATACGCATCACTTGAATTATGTGATGCGCGTCCTCTCCTGAAATAATTATTTTGTTATTCTCATCGATTAGTTTATCTGTAAAATAACGTTGCATAATAATCTCCTTATAGAAGCGGTTTTCTAGAAATAATTGTAACCCAATCTTCCATCATCATCACTTCTTCAATTTCAAAGCCTGATTTTTGCAATGCTTTTTTAACATCTTCTTTTTTAGCGGATATTATTCCAGAAGTTATAAATAAACCTTTTTCCTTCACAATTGAGAATGACTCATCCGTAAATGTCATAATAATTTCAGCAAGAATATTCGCGATGACGATATCTGCCTGTTCATTTACATTGTCAAGTAAATTACCACGTGTCACTTCAATCAAATGTTCAACATGATTTAATGCTATATTTTCTTTAGCAGAAGCTACTGCTACTTCATCTAAATCGAGTGCATGAATAGATGTTGCTCCAAGTTTTGCTGCACCAATAGAAAGTACCCCTGAACCGGTTCCTACATCTATTACTTTTGAATTTGGTTGCACTGTTTTTTCTAGTGCTTGAAGACACATAACTGTTGTTGGATGTGTACCTGTACCAAATGCCATACCAGGGTCAAGCTCTATTATTAATTCATCTGTACTAACTCTTTCATAGTCTTCCCATGTAGGAACAATAGTAAAACGATTAGAAATTTTAACTGGATGGTAGTATTTTTTCCAAGCTGTTGCCCAATCTTCTTCGTCTACTTCTTGAACTGTTACAATATTATGACCAATGTCAATATTAAAGTTTTGTAAGTTGTTAACCGCAAGTTTGATCTCTTCAACTGTTTCTAATAGAAAGCTAGTTTCTGCTAAATATGCTTTTACACGAACTCCATCTACTGGAAAATCATCTGGGTTTAAGCTATAAATTTCACCAAATCTATCTTCTCTTTCTCTTACTAACTCTTCCGAATCTTCAATGACGACCCCACTCGCACCAGCTTCATGCAAAATATTACTTATCGCGTCAACTGCTTCATTTGTTGTATGAATAGATAACTCAGACCATTTCACTTGCACACAACTCCTTTACTCACCTTTTAATGTCTTTTTAATCTTATCGAACAATGAACTTCCCTGCTCTTCAGGAATATCTCCACTTATTTGTGCAAATTCACGAAGTAATTGCTTTTGTTTTTCAGTTAGTTTTTTCGGAGTAATCACTTTTACAATCACGTGCTGATCTCCAACACCATATCCATGAACGTTCTTAACACCTTTTCCTTTTAATCGGAATTTCGTTTGGGATTGAGTTCCGGCAGGTATTTTTAATTTTACTTTACCTTGCACGGTAGGTACTTCAATTTCGTCCCCTAGCGCTGCCTGAGCATACGTTAATGGTAACTCATAATAAATATCGTCACCATCGCGTTCAAAACGTGGATCTGCTTTTACACGGAATACAATGTATAAATCACCGGCTGGACCACCATTTACCCCCGGTTCCCCTTGACCACTTACGCGAAGTTGTTGGCCATCGTCTACACCAGCTGGAATGGTAACTTTAATTTTTTTACGTTTATTAACAGTACCTTTTCCATGACAAGTAGAACATTTGTCTTTAATGATTTTACCAGTTCCATGACAGTGGTTACATGAACGTTTTGTCTGAATGCGGCCGAATGGAGTGTCTTGGGTAACATTTACTTGGCCAGCTCCATTACAATGTGTACATGTTTCAGGATGTGTTCCAGGTTTTGCACCTGTTCCACTACATGTATCACAATTTTCTTCTTTTGCAATCTCAATTTCTTTTTCTTTACCAAATACCGCTTCCTCAAATTCAATTGTCATCGAATACTGAAGGTCATCACCTTTTCTTGGTGCATTTGGATCTCTTCTGCGTGATCCACCTCCACCGAAGAATGAACTGAAAATGTCTTCAAAGCCGAAGCCATCTCCACCACCGAAACCACCAAATCCTTGGTTCGGTCCTGCGTGGCCAAATTGATCATATTGCGCTCGTTTTTGGTCATCACTTAACACTTCGTATGCTTCTGATATTTCTTTGAACTTTTCTTCTGCATCTGCTGCTTTGTTAATATCTGGGTGATATTGTTTCGAAAGCTTTCGGTATGCTTTTTTAATTTCATCCTGTGAAGCACCTTTAGACAATCCAAGTACTTCATAGTAATCACGTTTATTCATAGTTCACTCTCCCGATCTTATAGCCTACACATAAAGTTTATTGTAACATGGACAAAATATTAATAGCAAAACATTGAAAAAGCCAAAGCCGAAAACGGTCTTTGACTTTTTCTACCAAATCTTACTTGTCTTTATCGTCGTTTACTTCTTCAAATTCTGCGTCTACAACACCGTCATCGTTTGAGCCTGCATCACCGCTATTAGCAGCAGCTTCTGCTTGCGCTTGTTCATACAATTTCATCGTTAACTGTTGAACAATTTCATTTAATTTATCTTTTTTAGTTTTAATTTCTTCTAAGTTTCCAACTTCTAATGCCGCTTTTAACTCTTCTTTTGCATCTTCAGCTGATTTTTTCTCATCTTCTGATACTTTATCTTCAAGGTCTTTTAATGTTTTTTCTGTCATAAATACTAATTGATCAGCTTCATTTTTCACTTCAGCTTCTTCTTTACGAACTTTATCAGCTTCAGCGTTAGCTTCTGCTTCTTTTACCATACGTTCGATTTCTTCATCAGAAAGGGATGAATTCGATTGAATTGTAATATTTTGTTCTTTCCCTGTTCCCATATCTTTCGCTTTAACATTTACAATACCATTTTTGTCAATATCGAATGTAACCTCGATTTGTGGAATACCACGTGGTGCTGGTGGAATATCCGAAAGTTGGAAACGACCAAGTGTTTTATTATCCGTTGCCATTGGACGTTCACCTTGTAATACGTGAATGTCAACTGCTGGTTGGTTATCAGCTGCAGTAGAGAATGTTTGAGATTTTGAAGTTGGAATTGTTGTATTTCGATCGATTAATTTCGTAAATACTCCACCCATTGTTTCGATTCCCAATGAAAGAGGTGTTACGTCAAGTAATACAACGTCTTTTACATCTCCAGTTAATACTCCACCTTGAACTGCTGCACCCATAGCTACTACTTCATCTGGGTTAACACCTTTATGTGGTTCTTTTCCAGTTTCTTTTTTAATCGCATCTTGTACGGCTGGAATACGAGTAGACCCACCTACAAGGATAACTTTGTCGATTTGAGAAGCTGATAATCCTGCATCTTTCATTGCTTGACGAGTTGGTACCATTGTACGCTCTACTAGGCTTGATGTTAAATCATCAAATTTCGCACGAGTCATTGTAACTTCTAAGTGAAGAGGTCCAGCTTCTCCAGCAGTAATGAATGGAAGTGAAATTTGTGTTGAAGTTACACCTGATAAATCTTTTTTCGCTTTTTCAGCTGCATCTTTTAGACGTTGAACAGCCATTTTATCTTGTGATAAATCAATACCATTATCTTTTTTGAATTCTTGTACTAAGTAATCCATTAATACTTGGTCAAAGTCATCCCCACCAAGACGATTATCTCCAGCTGTTGCAAGAACTTCAAATACGCCATCACCAAGTTCTAATATTGATACGTCAAATGTACCGCCGCCTAAGTCATATACTAGAATTTTTTCGTCATGATCCATTTTATCTAAACCATATGCAAGTGCAGCAGCAGTTGGTTCATTGATAATACGTTCTACTTCTAGACCTGCAATACGTCCAGCGTCTTTTGTTGCTTGACGCTCTGCGTCGTTAAAATAAGCAGGAACTGTAATAACAGCTTTCGTTACTTTTTCTCCTAAGTATTCTTCAGCATATCCTTTTAAGTATTGAAGAATCATTGCAGATACTTCTTGTGGTGTATAATCTTTATCTTCTGCTTTAACTTTTTCATTTGTACCCATTAAACGTTTAACAGAAGAAATTGTATTTGGGTTTGTTATGGATTGGCGTTTTGCAACTTCCCCAACTTGTTTTTCTCCGTTTTTAAAAGCAACTACAGATGGTGTTGTTCGGTTACCTTCTGGATTTGGAATTACCTTTGGTTCTCCACCTTCTAATACAGATACACATGAGTTTGTTGTTCCTAAGTCAATACCAATAATTTTAGACATATAATTTTCCTCCTAATTTATCACTAAGTATAGTGTTACTCTGTAGAATGCTTCTTCTCATACTGATTGAAAACGCTTATGAGTCGCTAAACTGAGTTCGGGACGGTTCCATTCCCACATCTGGGGAGCATGAACTCATTTTTCAACAGCCTGAACTATTCGTTTACTTTAACCATTGAAGGTCGAAGTATTCTATCTTTTAACTTATACCCTTTTTGTAATTCTTGAAGCACAATTCCTGGTTCCTTTGAATCGTCCTTATCCTGCATTACTGCTTGATGGAAATTTGGGTCAAAAGGGACACCTTCCGATTCAATTTGCTCAAGACCCTCTTTGGATACAGCATCAAGTAAAGTGCGATAAACCATGTCTACACCTTTTACTAAAGAAGCTGCTTCTTCTGAAGTCGTTTGAATAGCTAGTGCTCTTTCAAAGTTGTCTAGTACTGGCAAGATATCAGTTAAGACTGATTGAGCACGGTACTTGTAATCTGCTTCCTTATCTAGTTGAACTCGACGCTTATAATTTTCAAAATCCGCTCTTAACCGAATGGACTTATTTTTTTCATCTTCCAATTCTTGTTTTACAAGTGCAAGTTCATCTACTTCTAAAGCCTCTTCGATAGATTCTTCAGGTGTTTCTTCTACAGAAGTTGTTTCTGCTTGTTCATCCAACTTTTCAGTTTCTAATTCTTCCACTATTTCATCTTTTTGTTTTGGCATGCTTGCATCTCCCTTATCCATGATGGCCATTTAATATTCTAGATAATTCTCTTGATAAATCGGTACTCATAACATCAAGCAAAGAAACAACACGTTTATAGTCCATTCGTGTGGGACCTATAATCGCAATTGAACCCATCTGTTCTTCTCCTATAGCATAAGATGCAGTAATAACACTGCAGTCTTCCATGGCAAGATGATTGTTTTCTGAACCGATGCGTATTCTTATCCCTTTTTTATCAACGGGGAAAATACTAGGAATTTGACTTACATGATCCATCAGGTACATAATACTACGAGCTTTTTCAAGATCATTAAATTCTGGTTGATTTAACAGATGCATTTTACCGCCGTAGTATACTTTTTCCTCTTGCTCTATCATCATCGATTTATTAAATGAACTTAACAAGTTATTAAAATGTCCAACTTTCTGTTTCAACAATAAACGAGTTACTGCCTCCAACTTTACGGGTAATTCATGCAATGGTACCCCTATTAAGCTGTCATTTAACAAATTAACCATTCGTTCAATATCCGATGAAGTATAGGACTCTGGGATTGAAAATACTCGATTTTCAACATGTCCACTATCTGTAACGATAATCGCAACTGCAGTATCATCTGTAAGAGGAACTATAGAAAATCGTTTAACCCGATGTTTTTTAACATCCATTCCTAGTAATATGGAGGTGTAATTCGTTAGTTCAGACAAGATTTTTGCTGATTTACGAATAACTTGCTCCGTCTCCACCATTCGTTCTTCAAAAACAGATCGAATTTGCTTGATCTCGTCTTTTGATATTCGTTGCGGAGTTAACATATTGTCTACATAATAACGGTATCCTTTTTCCGAAGGGACACGCCCAGACGAAGTATGTGTTTTTTCTAAGTATCCCATATCTTCTAAATCTGCCATATCATTTCGAATAGTAGCAGGACTATATGGTACTTCCTCCTTTTTCGAAATTTGACGAGATCCAACTGGCTGAGCGGTTTCAATAAAATCATCTACCGTTACTTGCAATATTAATAATTGCCGATTAGTTAGCATGATTATCACCTCTGTTAGCACTCGTTCGTTGAGAGTGCTAATACTCATATAAAAGGTATCAAATCTAAAGAAAACTGTCAATGAATATGATCTTAATTATCTAAGAAAATATTGAAATACTTCATTTCCAACAAATCGCCCTCGACGTGTAAGTTTTACAAAATCATCTTCCAATATAATTAATTCATTTTGAATAAGTTCATCTAATTCTTTACCATACACATTTTGTAGAGTCTTTCCATAACGAATTTCAAATTTCTTTAAAGAAATCCCTGCGTTTTTACGTAATCCCAAAAACATTTCTTCTTCCATTTTTTCAATATCTGTTACTTCTTTTTTTTGCATAATTGGTTTTTCATTTGATTCCAAAGATTCCATATACTTTTTTAATGGTCCGTGATTTGAATATCGAATATTATTTACATACCCATGAGCTCCTGCTCCTAGCCCTAAATATTCATCATTATCCCAGTAAAGTAAGTTATGTCTGGATTCTTTCTCTTTAAAAGAAAAGTTACTTATTTCATATTGATTGTATCCCTGCTTTTGCATCTCATCCAATAAATAACTATACATCTCAGCTTCTAAATCTTCTCCAGGTAAGGAAAGCTTGCCTTTTGACATTAAGTTATAAAACACCGTTTTTGGCTCAACTAATAATGAATATGCTGATATATGCGGTATTTTTAATCGATACGCTTCTTTTAATGAATGCTCCCACTGTTCCATCGTTTGGTTGGGTAAACCATACATTAAATCCATGCTTATAGATGGAAAACCTATCTGTTTAGCATTTTCAATTACTGAATACACATGCTCATTCGAATGCGTTCTACCAAGTACTTTTAGAAGATCTTGATCGAACGTTTGAACTCCCATACTTAATCTATTTACACCAAAAGAGCGCATAAGTTTCATTTTTTCAAATGTTAGCTCATCAGGATTAGCTTCTGATGTAAATTCAATTATTTTATTCATTGGAATATGTGAATGAATAAGAGTAAATAATCGCTCTAATTGCTTTTCGGTTAACGAGGTAGGTGTACCTCCACCTATAAAAATAGTTTCGATTGAGGAATTTTTCAATTGCTCTTTATACATTGTCATTTCTTTACCTAATGACTCAATATACTCGTCCACTGGTTGATTATGAAAGAAAAATTTATTGAAGTCACAATAATTGCAAATTTGATGACAAAAAGGAATATGGATATATATACCACGTACCATATGATTCCCTACTTTCTATAAAGTAAAAAGGAGGCTAAAAATGCCTCCTTCTCCTTTTTTATTTATTCTGACTCGTCCCTCTACAGGACAGCATAGCTATTTGAAGTGGCGAGCCTTTTCCTCATTGTAGTTTAACGTTTTTTTGTTTTACTTGCAAATCATTGTCACATAGGGTTTTTATAAGTGTTTTGTATTTGAAGTTGCTTCTCTGATAATTACAATTCTCCAGACATCATGGTAACAATCATAATTACAGGAAAAATAAATTAAAATACAAATAATCAATTCATATTTGATGCTTTGTTGCTCATTCAAAATTAGTCGTATTTTTTCTCTTTTTTATTTCTTAATTCTTCCTTTTTTTGTAGATCAATAAGCTCTGAGATAGTAACAAATTTATATCCTTGTTTTTGAAGTTCCGGCAATATCTTTTCTAACGCTTTAACTGTCTGACTCCGATTTCCTCCTCCATCATGAAATAAAATTATATTGCCTGGTTTTGTTCCATTTAACACTGTTTTTATTATTCGATGTACACCTGGATTTCTCCAATCCTCTGTATCCATATGCCAAGACCACATAACAACCTTGTATCCGTTTTTCACCAAACTTTGTATCATATTATCTGTATATTGTCCCTCAACCGGTCGGAAGAGCTCCGGATGGTAGCCTGTGATACTATAAATTAAATCATTTGTTTTTTTTATCTCTATCTCTAATTTAGGGATAGTCGTTTTTATCGGATGGGTATAGGTATGATTAGCAATTTCATGGCCATCGTTGTATTGTCGTAATAAAAGCTCAGGGTTTTTTTCTGCATTTTCACCAACAACAAAAAAGGTGGCTTTGGCATTGTACTTCTCTAAAAGGTCTAATATGTCTGCTGTATATTTAGCATGTGGACCATCGTCAAATGTAATTGCCACTACTTTTTCTTCCGTTTTGATTTCCCAGACAACCTCACCTGTTTGTTCGTAGTAACGTCTACCCTTGTCTGCAGATGTTGTATTAACCATCACGAACGTAATTCCCATAAAAAATAGTACTAATAAAAACAGATATTTATTTTTCATAAATCACATTCCAATCTTTTAATGACTAATCTTTGCTTACTTTTTGTCTACTTGCACCTATTTATACCTTTTCTTTGTGTTATTTTTATCTAAAACCATTACGTCGTTTTAAATTCGGCTTCGAGTTGAAAAGATCTGATTTTCTCCCAAATTTCATCCATATTTCCCACAAATTCTAGTTCACTTTCAGAATGAAGTTCTCTCTCTCTCGCTGGTCTAAACTTTGATATTCATAAGATTGTCATGGTCACATTAAGACTTTTGTAATAATTAATTTCTTAATATAGTATATTTTAGTGAGGAGTGTGATTATATTTTTCTAGTAAGAATTAAAAAACAAAATTTTGATTTGATAACAAGTTCTGAACTTAGTCAAAAATGCTTTGAACCACTTATTAATATTTATAAAACAGAAGTAACAAAAAATACAAATTTCACTAAATTTAAAGAACAATTCTACGAACAACTCACTGAAGGTCAAAGGGCATTATTTATGTTTTATGCTTATTACAATCATGCTAGTAAATCACTTAACGAATTCTATTGGTGGAGTGCATATTATATGGCTCAGCCTAAAAGTTGGTTAGCAATAAAAGCTGGTATTAAATATTTTAATGATGAACCCATGCTTTCACTTCTTGAAGAAATTGAAATAGTACTTAAACAACATAATCACCCAGATACATTAGAGAATTTTGCAGTGACACACGAAGAACTAGACCAAAACAAAGAACTTCAAGATTCTGTCAGCTCTCTTCATGCAAGATTGAATAGTACTTCTCCGCTTTCTATTGGAAAAATAAATAATTACATTGAAAAAAACATACATGAATTTGTTGAAATAGTTGCCTAGCTTTTAATAATTCGTGACAATAAAGATAAATAAATACTCAACAGATCCCCTAACGAAACTTAACGCTTTCATCTTCTTGAAACTATTATGGTTCTCCGATATATATTTTATTAAACGAACTATTGGAGCTGATAAAAATGGATTTGATTTTATGAATCACTATTTTCTCAGGTGTTTTTATCGCAATATTCTCCACTAATCGCAAAAGTAAAAAGAAAAAATGAAACTTCTTAATGTTGAATTCGGAATGTGTAAATTTCAGATAGCCCCTTAATTGGTGGATAGATTCCTAAACTAAGAGTAGCTTTTTTGCTGCTCTTTTCTTCTAACTACTAATTGAGATTTTATTCGTAGCAATATCCAAAAGAGTGATAGCAAATAAGAAGTGGTTCCATGTATTACTATTTTGATTTCAGTTTTCGGAATGATAAAAGGGATAAGAACGAAGATTGAACAGAATGCATCTGGAGTAATTAATTTAACTGGAGGCTTAACAGAATAAGAGCAACTATTGAGTATGAAAATACTGTTTCTATATCTTTAATTGTTCTTCTTAAATTGCAGTAAAGTAATTTAAGAGGTTTTGGTTAGATTGAATTATGGTTGATATAAAATAGCTTGCCACCAAAAGTAAATTGTGGTGGCAAGCCGGTGGCAAACAACATATTGTTTTATTATTCGTTAATATAAAACCTTGATAAAACTTACTTATTCGGCTCGTCCATTTTAAGAACAGCCATAAATGCTTCTTGTGGTACCTCGACAGAACCAACTTGCTTCATACGTTTTTTACCTTCTTTTTGCTTTTCAAGAAGCTTACGTTTACGTGAAATATCTCCACCGTAACATTTAGCTAAAACGTTTTTACCTATTGATTTAATGGTAGATCGAGCCACAATTTTTTGACCAATCGCTGCTTGAACTGGAACTTCAAACTGCTGCCTTGGAATAAGGGCTTTTAATTTTTCAACAATTACTTTTCCACGGTCATAGGCAAAATCTTTGTGGACGATAAAGCTTAATGCATCTACTTTTTCACTATTTAGAAGGATATCCATTTTCACTAGTTTAGATTCTTTATACCCAATCAATTCATAATCAAAAGATGCATAACCTTTTGTACTTGATTTTAAAGAGTCAAAGAAATCATAAACAATTTCAGAAAGTGGAATTTCATATATAATGTTTACACGAGCAGAAGATAAGTAATCCATCGTTATAAAGTTACCTCGTTTACGTTGACATAATTCCATAACAGATCCTACATAATCTTCCGGAACCATTATAGAAGCTTTCACAAACGGTTCTTCAATAGTATCTACTTTTTGTACATCTGGCATCATTGATGGGTTGTCTACTTTGATGGTTTCTCCATTTGTTAACTTTACATCGTAGATAACACTTGGTGCCGTAGTAATTAAGTCGATTTTAAATTCGCGCTCAATACGTTCTTGGATAATTTCCATGTGAAGTAATCCTAAGAAGCCACAACGGTAACCAAATCCAAGTGCTTGAGAAGTTTCAGGTTCAAACTCTAAAGCAGAATCATTAAGTTGCAATTTTTCTAATGCATCACGTAAGTCTACGTATTTAGAATTATCAATTGGATATAATCCACAGAACACCATAGGATTCATCTTTCGATAACCCTCAAGTGGTTCAGATGCTGGATTAGAAGCCAAAGTGATAGTATCCCCAACGCTCGAATCACCTACATTTTTCATAGATGCCGTTAAAAATCCAACGTCCCCAACAGTCAGTTCTGAACGCATAGTCGCTTTCGGGGTAAACACACCAGTTTCAACAACTTCAAATTCCTTACCAGAAGACATCATTTTGATCGTATCACCAGGTTTAACTGTACCTTCCATAATTCGAATGTACACAATTACTCCTCTGTATGGATCGAATAATGAGTCGAATATAAGCGCTTTTAACGGGGCTGAAGGATCTCCAGACGGTGCAGGTACTTTTTCAACAATCTGTTCTAAAATCTCTTCTATACCTATACCTGCTTTTGCAGAAGCATGTACTGCTTCTGATGCGTCTAGTCCTATGACTTCTTCTACCTCTTTTTTAACACGTTCTGGATCTGCAGCAGGCAAATCTATTTTATTTATAACAGGTAATATTTCTAAATTATTATCTAAAGCTAAATACACATTTGCAAGCGTCTGAGCTTCTATACCTTGCGCTGCGTCGACAACTAGGATCGCACCTTCACATGCAGCTAAGCTTCTGGAAACCTCATACGTAAAATCGACATGTCCTGGAGTGTCAATTAGGTGAAAAATATACTCTTCTCCATCCTTAGCTGTATAGGTTAATTGTACAGCATTTAATTTGATGGTAATTCCTCTTTCGCGTTCCAAATCCATTGAATCGAGTAATTGGTCTTTCATTTCACGTGAAGTTAATGTTTGTGTTTTTTCTAAAATACGATCCGCTAATGTTGATTTTCCATGGTCAATATGTGCGATGATAGAAAAATTACGAATTTTTTTCTGTCGGTCCATTCTTTGTTCATGATTCATACTTGTTCACTCCTAAATCAAATACGCCTTGGCATTTTTGCTTTCAGATTTTTATCGAGCTTGCACGAAAATCTGCGGCATCCACCGGAGGCATTTACTTTATTCAACAGGGATCTGTGTTATCCCTCTAAATTGTTACGCTATTTTACATTCTTCTTGCTATTCATTAGAAGTGATAGACTTCAGCTGAATGAAGTTAAACTACTAAGAATTATAACAGACATAGTGCCTTTAAGTAACGCTTAATAGTCCCTTATATTTATTTTTCCCCAGAATTTAATCTTAACAAAAACCTGATACTAAGACAATCTAGTGAAAAAGAAAAACTCAATAGCATTTATGCAGTTAATAAAATCAATAAAGATTGATTTCCTAGTAATACATTGCCCACTACCTTATAGATACTTGCTATCTACACCAATATTGAGCATTCTGCTGCTATAAAATGTCTGATGAAATTGTCCAATGAATTTAAAAAGAGATTAAGCGACAATCGCTTAATCTCTTTTAATTTAAGATGGTATTTTCTGATTGAACATATTAGAGACAGCTTTTGCTAAAATTGCAATGGAGCGATCTACCTCTTGTTCGGTATTATCAACACCACCTAGTTCAACTACTAATAAATTTTTAGCGAGATCTTGGTTGTATACTCCATCTACACCTTTACCTGTTTTAACAATAACTCCTCTTGATATTCCAGGAACTAATTTATTTAATTGGTCAGAAAGGTTTTGAGCTAGTTGTTCATTCCATCTGTAGTTGGCATGCTCTCCACCAATAACAAATATAAATTTTGCATAGGTTTCTTCACCACTTTGAAGAGTTGTGACTGCTGCTTTCAGTGCGTCTCTATGAATATCCAATACAATATCATAATCACTATGTGCAATTGCATTCTGAACAAATGGGCGAATTGTATTATAATTATCCATTACTTCTGGGTTATGGTCCTCTAAAAACTGAGTATCTACTTGATGAAATGCGAATTGGGCCGCTATTTGATCTTGAAAAGAAGAAATATTGGTTAAAGAGTCATAGACGGCAATTTTTTCACCTTTTTCAGCTAGTATCGGCCGATATGCTTCATGAGCATGCGTGAAATAAACAAACGCTTTTTTAGGTTCTATTATTTCTGTAATGTCCGGTTTTGATTCTAATTGGGCCGCATAAACTACAGGCGTGTCCTCTTTTTTATTTTCTGCTTTTTGTTGCATTGAAAGAGGTGTTTGGATAGTAGCGATAATAATAGGAGCTAAAAATAATAGTAATAAAATGCTCGTTAAATTCTTTAGGGAATTAGCCATAATTTCCACTCTCCTCAAATAATCGTATGATGAGAAGAGCTTTTTTAGAACAATTAGGCATTCGTCTAGACTATCTTTCCTCAGCGACGAGCTTGCACTAAGGAATCAAATGACTCACTTTTTAATCAATCGGTATGCTAGTGTACAAAAAACATCAATTATCGATTAGAAATCCAAGTTTCAATTCCATCTGATAATAAATATGCATATTGTTCCACCCAAGCATCTGTCTCTTTTGGTGTCACAAATAAGCTTGGGGTTTTTCCAACAAAAACTTCTTCAAACAACTTTCTTTTTTCATCTGTCGGCCAAGTTACCCACTCTCCAAAAATTGGTTGTAAAACTTTTTTATCAATCGTAGTTTTCTTGCTAGATACCATAGGAGTTACAGCTAAAGCAGAGGATGGACTTCCTTTTTCTTCTATTTTAGATGCAATATAATGTATGACATGTTCCATTGCATCCGCGTATAGAACAGGACCGTCTACTACCATTGGAATCCCAATAGCAGTTACTGGTACTCCGTAAACTTCCTCAGATACTTCTTTTCTTTGATTTCCAACCCCAGACCCAGGATGGATTCCTGTATTTGTAAGTTGAATAGTTTTACATAGTCTTTCACTGTTTCTTGCCGCTAGTGCATCTAAAACAATAATTAAGTCAGGTTCAAAAGCATTGCTTATCGCCTCAATAAAATGACTTGTTTCAAATCCTGTTTGTCCCGTCACCCCAGGTGCATACATAACTACTTTTACATTTTCTTCATTTTGTGATAAAGAAGATCCTTGTAAATACTCTATCGCTTTCGGACCAATTGCATCCGGAGTAATAGTAGAATTTCCTAGTCCAATTATTAATACTTTAGAAGACTTTGTTAAAGTTAAGTGTTGATGCATCTCTTCTAACTTTTGAATAAAGATTTTCTTCAATGCTTCAAAGCTTTCATTATCATCAGGATGTACCGTCAAATCAGTTAATGTTATATATTTTCCTTTTTTCTTTCCTATTTGTTTTTCCCCATTTTCATCTACTTCAATGGAGGTTATTAAAACTGCACCATTTCTACTTTCTTCAAACTTTATACCTTCTGAATCCTTTAAAACATCTTTTTCTCCTTTAGTTCTATGCTTTACCATTTCTTCCGTTTCATCTAATAAATCCGTTCGTCCCCACATAAAATCACCTCCAAAATAGTTTGTACTAAGTGTCAAGTAAATATTCTTTGCATTTATATATTGCAATTTGTTTTTTCGTTTGTTAAAATAATGCTTGTTGTATTAGACAGTTTTCAACACATTAAAGTATCATCTCAGACCTTACTAGGAGGTGAAAGGTATGCCAAATATTA
Organism: Psychrobacillus sp. NPDC058041; assembly: GCF_042885655.1. NCBI lineage: Bacteria > Bacillati > Bacillota > Bacilli > Caryophanales > Bacillaceae > Psychrobacillus > Psychrobacillus sp. NPDC058041. The sequence goes on along the minus strand of NZ_JBHVRO010000006.1, from coordinate 58,091 downwards.
AATCCGCTATTAAACGTGTTAAGAAAAATGAGACTTTAAATGCTCAAAATGCACAAGCAAAATCAGCTATGCGTACTGCTGTAAAAAAAGCTGATACTGCTGCACTTAATAACGAAGAAAACGCAAAAGATCTTATTAAATCTGCTATCAAACAATTAGAGAAAGCAGCTTCAAAAGGTTTAATTCATAAAAACGCAGCTACTCGTAAGAAAGCTCAATTAATGAAAAAAGCGTAATAAAAAAGACTGATCCGATATCTATCGGTCAGTCTTTCTTTTTTAAAACTAATAGGAACATTCCAGACCTTCAGAAATTTGATTTGCTCCCCTTTTTTTACCAACTTCGTTTGATATTAGTGAAGAAAGACTTGCTAATAAGCTCTCTTTTCTCATTTCATCAAAAACATTTCTAATATTCTCTCTCGATTAATATTCAATGTTTTTAATTGTAAATCTACTGTTGCAAGATCATTTAAAGTTGTAAGTAATTTTTTATCATTTTGTAGACTTGGATTATCAAATAAAAGTTTAACTCGGTATGGATGCACCTTTAACTGATTAGCTATTTGTTGAGCATGGTAGCCTTTTTTCTTTAAGTGACTAACCTGAATCATTAATCGTACTTGTGTAGCAATTAATGCATTCAACTTCAAAGGATCTTCTTTCCGTTTCAATAAATCGTGATAAATTTCAATTGCTTCGCTTCTATTTCCCGATAGATAGGCATTCCCTAGAGTAAATACATCTTGTTCTAATGTTCGTACAAGAAGCAACCTGACTGTTTCAGCATCGATTTCATCTAACTCACCTAAATAAGTGGCTATTTTCATTAATTCTGTTTGTAAATGGACTAAATTAGATCCACCAACTTCAATCAATGTATTTAATGCTTCTTCTGAAATTGTTTTTCCAAAACTAGAAACTTCGTGCAATATCCAACCTTTCAAATCATGTGGCTGTAAACTAGAAGCTTCAATAACTTCGGCATGTTGTTTTATCGCTTTCGTTATTTTTTTTCGTTCATCTAGTTTCTCATAAGGTGCAATAAAGACAGTAATAGCAGTTGGGGAAGGGCTGTGTAACCATTGTTCAAGAATATTCAAATCATGTACGACTTTTTCTTTCCCTTTTTCTGTCGCCTTTAAAAAAAATGCATTTCTTGCAACTACTAGTTTTCTATCCGAGAAAAAAGGAATTGTATCTGCTTCATAAATAACTTCTTCTATATTTTTTTCTTCTAAATCAAAATTAATTACTTCTACTTCACCATTTTCATTTAGATTCCTCTTTAGTCTTTTTAATGTCTCCTCTATAAAATAGGCTTCAGTTCCATATAATAAATACACGGGTGATATTTTATTATTCGCTATTTGCATCCATTTTTCTGATATCATAAGGTAAAACTCCTCGTTTAACATAATTAATACTATTATACAGTAGAATTAGTGAATAATTTGTGACATTCTAGAACACAACCGAAAATTGACTGTTTGTGTGTAGATTTTTTTTAGGCAATCCTTTATAATTAGGTGGAAATAGGAGGGGTAACAATGAATGAGTTTGAACAAAATGTACAGTCGAAACGTAACGACGCAATCGACTCAGGCGTAGGTTTCGGTGTCTCCTTTGGATTTTTCACAATAATGTTCGCTATTGCAGTAATTATTGAGTTCGTTTCTCGATAAAAAAGGGGAAAAATGGTTTTGTCTATACAGACAAAACCATTTTTTTATTAAGGAGTTGTTACAAATATATCTCCTTTTTTGGTAATTTCCACTTCAATCGTTCCATCTATACCTGTTTGTAAAAAAGGGAGTTTTAATGCATTTAAACGTGCTATAACTTCTGGATGTGGATGACCATAACGATTATTAAATCCAGCAGAAATAACCGAAATTTTAGGGCGAGTAAGTTCTAAAAAAGATTGTAAACTCGAGGTTTTACTACCATGATGACCTATTTTTAATAATGTAATTAGTTGAAGTTCATTTGAATACTTTCGAACCAGTTCCTCTTCCCCTTCTTTCTCCAAGTCTCCTGTAAATAGTCCATGGAAAAAAGCATTCCGCATAGATAAGACAAGTGAATCATTATTACCTTCGTATTCCAAGTCTACTGGATTAATGTAATTTAAATGAAAGTAGTTTGAAGCTATTTGATCCCCTTCTTTTTTTTCGAATAATAGAATTTTTTGTCTCTCTATTTCTTTCATTAAATCTCTCATTACTTCTTTTTTATGAGAATTCGGGGAAATATGAACCTCTCGTACTCTTATTTGTTCTAGCACTTCTTCGGCACCTTCCATATGGTCTGCATCCGCATGAGTGATAACTAATGTGTCAATTTTTGATATTCCTTTTCCTTTTAAAAACGGAACAACAACTTGTCTACCTACTTCATATAATTCTCTTGTTTCTTTCCACTTTTCTTGTTCAAATCTTAATAATCCTCCTGTATCAATCATGAGAACTTCTTTTCGATATGGCATTTCAATAATCGTACAGTCTCCTTGGCCAACATTTAGAAAAGTAATTCTAGTTGATCCATCTAGATAAGGTGAAATCTGCATCATTACCACGGGGAAAATAAATAATATAGAACTAAACAAGACGTTTTTTCTTCTCTCCAAAGATATAAAAAATATTATCACGCCAAAATAGGCAAGAAGAATGACTGAAAAAGAAGGCTTCATAGGATTCCATAATTGAAAAGGCAGATTACCTAAATATGTTATTATCTCTCCAAGCAAATTTCGAAGAGGCTCATACAGAGAAAATAATAAATCACTTACTGGAGTTGATATAAAAGTAAATAGAAGAAGTAGAATATTAATAGGTAGTACAATGAATGAGAATATTGGTACAAAAATTAAATTAGCGAGGAAAGAAGAAATGGAAACTTCATAAAACTGAAAGATTAAAATAGGATAGACTATGAGTTGACACACTGAAGTAATAATAAGTGATTGTTTTAAATAAGAGGTATTACTATTATTAATTAAAAATACAGACGAATAAATTAATGAAAATGCAGCTAAATACGATAATTGAAAACCAATCTGATAGATAACCCAGGGACTTAAACAAACAAAACCAATAACACTTAAAGAAAAAGCATCATCTATAGCGATTCTATTTTTTATTAGCATACTCACTAAAACTAATTCTGTTACTGACACAGATCTCCAAACTGAAGGTGCACCCCCTGCTAATAATGCATAAAGAGGAAGTGCAATAATTAACAACCAATTTGCTGTTTCCCTTCTTATTCCAATACGAATAAGTATTTCATATAGTAGAAATGCTACTAAGCCCACATGAAGCCCTGAAATTGCAAAAAGATGAGTTATTCCTAATGTTTGATATGCTTTTTGCAGATCTGAAGGCATTTGTTCACGACTGCCTATTAATAATGCTTCAGCTTCAGATTGTAAGGACAATGGGAAACTTGTTTGAATATGTCTCTTTAACTCAAATCTTTTCTCTGCCATATAACTTTTAAAACTTCGGCCTTCTCCTGTATATTGGTAGCTTTCAACCTCTACTTGTCCAACTGCTCCATTACTTTTTATATAATCCTCCATATTAAAAGCGAATTTATGGGACAATGGCCCTTTAATGACTTCATAAGCAGTTACTTGAAAATTCTTTCCAGCCAGGGATACGTTAATGAAATCATTTTTGTCTTTTTCTGTTTGTATTTTTAGTTGTACGTACCATTTATTATGATCATTACCAATTGCGAACCCTCGAACAAAACTCCCATTTATTCTGTAATCGTCAGTCCATGTAATTTCAGATACACTAATTGCTTGAGATGGACGAGGAATTGTTTTATTGAAATATAAATAGGAAAAAAAAGCAATCAAAATGGTAATTAAGATAAATATATTATGCTTTCTCTTATAGATTAACCAAGTACAGACTAATACCATTAATAGCAATACTCTTACAGACTCATAAGCTGCGATTGCAGCAATGACTATTGTTATGGCTAGATATATTAAGTTTCCTTTTAAAACTATAGACCGAATAATTCTGTCACCTTCGTTTCATATGGCGCCAACTCTTCTTTACTTGCTCCTTTCTCTCGAAGTTTTGAAATTAACTCCGTGTAAAGGGCAACTTTTTCGTCACTTAAAAAGTCAATTTTACGTTCGTCAAAAGGCACTTGTATAATCTCAACATTTGCTTGACTTAATAACTTCATGGCATATTCGTTATTTTTATAATTTTGTGCATAGTAAAGTCGAGATATTCCTGCTTGAATAATCGATTTTGTACAAGGTAAACATGGAAAATGTGTGACATATAAATCCGCGCCACTAACTGTAATACCATACTTTGCACATTGTAAAAGAGCGTTCATCTCCGCATGAATCGTACGTACACAATGATTATCAACTACATAACAACCATGATCGATACAATGGTCTCCTCCTGAAATAGATCCGTTGTACCCCCCAGCCATGATTCGACGATCACGAACTATTGTTGCACCAACAGCTAATCGAGTACAAGTGCTTCTTAACGCAAGTAAATGGCTTTGTGCCATGAAAAATTGGTCCCATGTAATACGCTCCATATAACTACCTCCATAACTAATACTCCTCTTAGTTTAGTAGCTTGACCAATCAAACGCAATAACACATTATTATTTCACAGTAATTAGAGATTCTAGTTTGTCGTAAGTTTTTTTACCTATTCCAGTAACCTTCATAAGATCGTGGGTTTCTTTAAATAAACCCTCATCATTTCGATAAGCAATAATCGCCTCTGCTTTTGCGGGTCCAATACCTGGTAAAGTTGTGAGTAGGCCTGCATCTGCTATATTTATATTCACTAGGCTGGAATTCTCTGTTAGAGAACCTTGAAGCTGTTCTACTTCCTCCCCTTCTATAGGTACGTAAATAACCATCTCATCCTCAACTTTTTGAGCATGATTAATAGTTTTACTGTCGCTTATTGGCAAATAGCCTCCTGCAAGTTCAATAGCTTTTAGGACACGGTCTCCTAAAGAAAGTTCATATACTCCTGGTTTCATTACTGCACCTTTGACTTCGACAAATAGGATATGGTCCTCTTCATATTCAGTTGAGATAACTTGTTCTTGAATTGTTTCTTGGAATGGGATTGGTTGTATTGCATCAGCCGTGGGATTGGCTGAATTGAATTGGGATTGATAAATGAAGATAATAACACCCAAAGTAACTGTCGTTGGGAGCAACAGTTTTTTCTTGTATTTCTGAAAAAATGAATAAACCAGAAATATCACCCTCTCTAGAGAAGAGGTAAATCATATGGAGTTAAAGCAACTATACTAAATTTACCTCTTAAATGAAAGGACTATTTTCTTGCGTGGACAAATATTCTCTCCACTTCTTTTTCTGACTGTTCCTCAAAAATAGAAGTAGAAACCGATACGGAAGTGAAACCTATCTTTTTTAAAAGATTTTCATACGATTCTAATGGAAATGATCTCTGATAGTGAGACTCTTCAAAACGTTCATAATAACCACTCTCATCCTTTACAAAAAAAGAAATGTCATGATAAATTGAATGTCTTTCTTCCCCTATCTCAGTATTCCAAATATATGCAACCTGATCATCTTCATATGTAAATGGACCATTCGGAAATATTTCATCCATTTTATAAAGTGAGTGTACGTCAAAAAATAAATGACCACCTTCAACTAGAGAATGAAAAACATGTTGAAAGGTTTGTTCTACCTCTTGAATTGTTTCAAGGTAATTTAATGAATCAATAGCAATAACTGCTATATCCATTCCCTGAATTCCATCCATTTCCGCCATTGATTGGCAAATATACGAAATGGATAAATGGTTTTCCGTGCTGCGATTTTGGGCAACTGTTAGCATAGCTTCGGATAAATCAACACCAATAACTTCATAACCAGCCTTTGCAAATTGCACGCTTAATACGCCCGTACCGCATCCAATATCAACTAATTTATTTCCCGCAGAAGTGGGTGCTTTTTTTTGCACCCATTCTGCGTATTTTGTATAGGGTATATCCGACATCAATCGATCATATATAAACGCAAACTGGTCGTACATAGCCATTATGCATCTAGTCCGACTTCGATCATTGGTGCATCTCCCCAAAGGCGTTCTAAGTTATAATAAGAACGCTCGTCTTTATGGAAGATATGTGCAACAACGTCTCCCATATCAACTAAAATCCATCTTGCCTCATCAAAACCTTCTAATCGTTTCACATTATACCCAGCAATACTTGCTTGTTCTGAAAGTTCTTTAGCAATGGCTTGCACTTGTCGATCTGAACTTGCATGACAGATTAAAAAATAATCCGCAAGTAGCGATACACCTTGCATATTTAGTACGACAATATCGTCTGCACGTTTATCGTCAGCTGCTTTATAAGCTATTTCTAATAATGTTGAAGAATTCATTCCTTCACTTTTCCTCTCTTTTGTATCAAATCATTATAACAATGAAATGAGTCCGGAAATACCGGTTGTTTTTTTTCAATCAAAAATGTAATGCTATGTGTTACGCAACTAATCATTGCTTCATCTAAGTCTAATTCCGCTTTCTCTCTTAACACATCTATCCCTGGAAAGCTACGACTCGGTTCTATCATATCTGAAATATAAATAATCTTCTCTAAATTGGACATCCCCGCTCTTCCAGTTGTATGAAATCGAATGGCTTGAAGGATGTCCTCGTCATCGAAATGAAACTCGTTTTTGGCAACTACACTTCCAACGGGACCATGCCACAACTCATGATGGAATGATAAAAGGAGTGGGTCTAATTGTTCGGAAATAATCATTTGCTTAAGCCATTCATAATCTGCAAATTTCACAACATCATGTAGGATTCCAGCAATTTCTGCCTTATCTTGGTCTTCTCCATATTTCTCTGCTAAATGAATAGCTGTTGTTGCTACACCTTTTGTATGCTCGAATCGTTTAAGTGGCATACGGTCTTTTATTTGTTCTAGAAGATTATCGTATTTCATATAACTTCTCCTTATGAATGAAATCTCTAACTAACTCAGGAATAAGAAACTTCGTTGTTATTCCATTCTCTAGTCGATTTCGCACAAGCGTTGAAGATAATTCGATTTGAGGGATCTCCAATTTAATAATAGGATATGCAGTTTCAAGCGAAGTATTTGGTCTAGGAATTCCAATAATTTGTACTTTTTTAATAAGCTCATCTATTCGATACCAATTGGGCAAATATTCGACCTGATCTCCACCAATTATAAAATAAAATGTTGAATTCGGCTCTCTCGCTTGTAACAATTCCATCGTGTCAAATGTATAGGATGTACCTCCACGATCCAATTCAATCGTTTCAACAACCATCTTTTCTACATCTTTTATTGCTAGTTCGACCATTTTTAGCCTTTGGGTCTTTGTAACGTGCTCGTCCTTTTTTTTGTGAGGCGGAGTAGCATTTGGCATAAATCTCAATTCATCCAAATCTAGTGCATATAACACTTCGTTCGCAATAATTAAATGACCAATATGTGGTGGATTAAAGGTTCCACCTAAAATCCCTACTTTTTTACTCATGCACGACTCGCTTTAGGAAGCTCGATTCTTTTATTATTTTTCGATGGTTTATATAATACTACCGTTAAGCCGATTAATTGCACTAGTTCTGCTTTAGTACCTTTTGCAAGCGCTTCTGCTACATCATGCTTTTCGTCTTCACAGTTTTGTAAAATACTAATTTTAATCAGTTCACGAACTTCAAGTGCTTCGCCGATTTGTTTAATCATTGCATCATTTACTCCACCTTTACCAACTTGAAAAATTGGTGATAAATGATGCGCTTCACTGCGCAAAAATCTTTTTTGTTTACCTGTTAACATAACTTCCTCCTAATTGCTCCGTTAATTGTGCCATCATTTTATCTGTATTTGGGGTTATTCCGTTCCAATAAGAAAAAGCGATCGCTCCTTGATGAACAAGCATTCCTAATCCATTTACTGTTCGAACATTATATTTACCTGCTTCCTCTAAAAAAGGGGTAACTAAAGGATTATATACAATATCTGCAACAATTGCATGCTCTTTTATATTATTTAGTTTAATTGGTAAGGTGTTTTCTTGATTTTTCATCCCTTGAGGGGTCGTTTGAATAATAATATCAAAAGCATTCAATCGATTTTCAGCATCTTCCAAGGAAATAGCATGTCCAATCTGTATATCATTCACTAATCTTTCCGCATTTGCATGTGTGCGATTAGCAAAAGATATATTCGTAAATCCAGATTGCTTTAATGCATGTGCAATTCCTCTTGCGGCTCCTCCAGCTCCAACGAAAAGAATTTGATGGTCAGTATAAATTGGTCCTAGGGATTGAATAAAACCCAATCCATCCGTATTATACCCAATAAATCGATTATCTTCCGTTTTCACAACAGTATTTACTGCGCCAATGCCTTGTGCAGAAATGTCTATCTCGTCTAAGAAAGGAATTATTTCATTTTTATAAGGAACCGTAACATTCCAACCACTGCACCCCAAAAGCTTGAGAGCTTCTACTGCTTCTTTTAAATTATCTTTCTCTACATGGACTGGAATATAGCTAGCATCAATATTATTTTCTTGAAGCCAAGTTTCATGCATGTAGGGAGATAAGGAATGAGTGATGGGATTACCAATAACCGCAAACCATTTTTTCATAAATAACCCCTCCTAAATTAGCGACGGACGAATAGAAACTTCCACTCCGGCTGGCGCATGCGCAGCAATTATTACATCTCCATGCTGAACAGTAATCCAACCAAGACCAGAAAATACAATGTCTGTTTTCGGATTCTTTATCTTAAATTCATGTCGTACTAAAGGAGGCAGTAAATCCACAAATTGTTCTGAAGGTGGAGATAATAACTTTCCTTTATGCTCTTTATATAAGTTATCCGCGTTTTCTAGTTTCGTTCGATGTATTGGAATATCATTTGCAATATGACAAGTAAATGCAGATCTCTTCCCTTTAATGAAATCGAAACGAGATAAACCACCTAAGAATAGCGTTTGTTCACTATTTAATTGGAACACTTTTGGCTTTATTTCTTTTTTTGGTGTTATGAATTTGAGTTCAGACGGATCTAAGAAATGAGCCATTTGATGGTGATTAATAATGCCAGGTGTATCAAATAACGCTTTCGTATCATCTAAAGGAATTTCAATCATATCAAGGGTTGTACCTGGGAAATGAGAAGTTGTAATAACTGCGTCCTCGCCAGTAGCATGTTTAATAATTCGATTGATAAACGTTGACTTTCCAACATTTGTACAACCAACAACATAAACATTTTCTCCTTTTCGATAATGTTCGATTGCTTCTATAGCTTCCGGCATTCCTGTTCCTTTATGAGCACTTACAAAAAGTACGTCAATTGGAGAAAGACCTAATTTTTTCGCTTCCTGCTTCATCCAGTTAATCACTTTATTCTTTTTCACTGATTTTGGAAGTAAATCTGCTTTATTTGCGATTAAAAGAATTGGATTGTTACCAACAAAACGGTGTAATCCTGGTAGCCAACTTCCATTAAAATCGAAAATATCTACAATTTTAACGATTAATCCTTTTTGCTTTCCTAACCCATTTAATATACGTAAAAAGTCATCATCCGTTAAAGAAACCGGCTGTAATTCATTATAATTTTTTAGTCTAAAACAACGTTGGCAAATGATAAAATCTTTTTCTAGGGACGATACTGGTGCATAACCAGGATCTCCTATATTTTCTGTTTGAATTGTTGTACCGCAACCGATACACTTTGGTGCTTCTGTCACTCTTCTTCCTCCCATGTAACTTGCCCTTTTTTATCCAAATAACGAAAAATTCTCCGTTCAACTAGACGGTTAAATTTCGTAATAAATCCATCCGATTTTGCAACTGGAATTACCAGAATTGTATGTAGTTTTTGTCTGTTTCCACCAAATACATCGGTTAAAAGTTGATCACCGATAACTACTACTTCATCCTTTTTTACGGACATAAGTTTCAATGCATGTCTAAATGCTTTTCCCAAAGGTTTTCTCGCTTTATAAATAAAAGGAATTCCAAGGGGATCTGCAAACGACTGGACTCGCATTTCCTTATTATTAGAAACAATAATTATTTGAATGCCTGCAGCTTTCATGCTTGCAAACCATTCAATTAGTTTAGGGGTCGCATCAGGACGATCCCATTCAACTAATGTATTATCTAAGTCCGTAATAATTCCTTTTATGCCTTTTTCTTTTAAAAGTTCAGGTGTAATGTGAAAGACACTCCTCACAAATTCACTAGGTATAAAAAATTGATACAACGACTAACACTCCAATTCGGCACTTTTATTTAAGAGTAAAAAAGTATATTATTTTACGACGTTCTGTCAAATCTCGATACACTTGCACTTTTCCTAACGATTATAGCATATTTGCTACTAACTCACCCATTCGGATAAACTGTCCTTCTTTAATAGAGGAACTAAATTCTATGCTTTCCTCTGAAAAAAGCATAACTACTGTTGAACCAAACGAAAAGTAACCCACTTCCTCGCCTTTTGACCATTCTTTTGATGTATTTGTAAGCTCAATGGAATTAACAAACATAGCTCCTACTTTTATGAAAAAACAATTCTTCATATTAGGCATTTCTATTTCGGTAAGTAAACGATAATTACCACTAATAGTGTTTTTTCCATATTGAAGACCCCATTTATTTACTGGATATGATTTACTTCCAAGTATGTATTGTCGAAGGACCTTGCCGTCTGAAGGTGCATGGATACGATGATATTCGGCGGGACTAAGATATAAAACAATATACTTACCATTTACATACTCATTTGCTAGTTTTTCAGATCCTAGCATATCACGTAAAGTATAAGATTTTCCTTTTACTAGAAAGACTCCGTCAACTGATATATCACCAAACTTTTCTACTTTTGCATCTACTGGACTTACAATAGCACTCTCTAATTTCTCAATAGGTCTAGATTCTGGATTTACATTTCGAACAAAGAATTCATGCAATGTAGAAAATTCCTTAATATCCTTCGATAGTTCTTGAATCGTTATATTAAAATATTTTATATATGATGGTATAATCTTTTTACTCCATTTGGATTGTGCAAATCCTTTGATGACATATGAAGACCACTTTCCGTTCGTTAATTCAATCATTGATTGGTATAATTTTTCTCTCATTTTAATCTCCCTATGAAAAATGACTTACAATTTTTTCTTAACCGAAGTATAATGAACAAAGATAATATTTGTAAAGGAGTGATTTGCAATGTATTTACAAAACGTTATGACAAATACCGTAAAAAAATTGAAATCACAAGCAGCTAACATGATTACAATTGCTAATCTCGCTTTTGGTGGAGCAGCAATTATGGCAACAATGAATGGTCATTACACATATAGTGTATTATTTATATTTGTAGCTGGTTTACTAGATCGATTTGATGGTATGGTTGCTAGGAAATTTCAATTGGAATCTGAATTGGGTAAACAACTCGATTCCATGAGCGACATTATCTCATTTGGAGTTGCTCCTGCATTACTTTTATATGCGTTAGTATTAAAAGACTTTAGTGTCGCTGGAATGATTATCACTGTTATTTATATTGCTTGTGGCGGTTTTAGACTTGCTCGATTTAATATCTCAGAACCTAATGGGTATTTCACAGGACTTCCAATTACTGTATCTGGCGTTATATTAACACTTTCTTATTTTGCTATCAATTACGTCCCATCAGTATCTTATATGTTCTTGTTTATTTTACTGGCATTCTTAATGATAAGCACGTTTACACTCCGAAAAGTCTAAAATATTTTTTCTATCTAAACGACTGTACCTTCAGTCGTTTTTTTCATTTTCTTTTTTCCAACAAACTTTGATTTTTCCTACTTCTTATATGCTCTCGGACGTGCTCATACGTTCTATTCCCTCAATATTCGACATACAATAAAGTATAAATAGATGGAGGTGGACACAATCTCTGGTATCTTTACTGCTTTTATGAGCATGATCTCAGAACTTCCGCTTGTTCTCGGATATTTGAAAGGTCAGGCATTCCATCAGCCTTTAACACCTGAAGAAGAGAAAGTGATGATCGATCGGTTTCTGGCAGGTGATTTGACAGCAAGAGATGAACTTATAGAAAGAAATATGAGATTAGTAGCACATGTAGTTAAAAAATTTCATCCTAAACATGAGCTTCTTGATGATTATATATCAATAGGAACTATTGGGTTGATGAAAGCTGTAAATAGTTATACACCAACAAAAAAAACAAAACTAGCTACATATGCAGCTAGATGCATTGAAAATGAAATACTTATGTATTTAAGATCATTAAAAAAAGTTCAAAAAGACGTCTCTTTACATGAACCGATTGGAACTGATAAAGATGGACATTCTTTAGAAATTACCGACTTACTACAAGGAATTGAAAAAAGTACTGATGAACAATTAGTTGATCAAGAAGATATGAATAGATTATATAAGCATTTATCCAGTTTAGAAAAGCGTGAACTAGAAATAATTGTACGTCGTTACGGTCTCTTAGGATATCAACCAATGACTCAAAAAGAGATATCGAAACAATTAAAAATTTCAAGAAGTTATGTCTCTAGAATAGAGAAGCGTGCTCTCGTAAAACTATATCAATCCTATATACATGAAAAAAACTCTTTTGATGTTAACACCAAAAGAGCTTAGAGAATTAATCTTCGCTAGTTTCTGCTATCATAATAAAAGCTAATACTGCAGTAATCAAAATAGACATTGCCATGATAAAAATCACAATATCCCTCCTATAAATTATAATGAAAGCGATAATATAATTCCATCATAACATAAGTATGAACATACATGACAAAAACTTTAATAAGTTAATCTTCTTTTCGACTAAACTTTTCTTTGTGATTAAATTTTTTCTAAAACGTTCAAAACGATTTCAGTTGAATGTTTTGCAGCAACAGGTAAAAACTCATCAAAACTAATAGAAGACTCTTTTCCCGCAATATCAGATAAAGCTCGGATTACTACAAAAGGCACATCAAATTGATGACAAACTTGTGCTACTGCTGCTGCTTCCATTTCACATGCTTTCATTTGAGGAAAATTATTACGAACTTCTTCCACCTTCTCGGGGTTATGCATAAAAATATCTCCAGTAGCAATTAAACCCGTTGCTGATTGATGTCCCCCTATTTCTAACACTGCCTCTTCAGCAAGTTTCATTAATTTGTTATTCGCTTTAAAAGCTGCCGGGAGCAATGGTACTTGACCTATTTCGTACCCAAAAGCGGTAACATCCACATCATGATGACGAACTTCATCAGAGATAACAATAGCTCCAACTTCTAAAGTTGGATCATACCCACCTGCAGAACCAGTATTGATCACAAAATCCGGTTTAAATTCATTTAATAATATTGTTGTTGTCATCGCAGCGTTTACTTTTCCAATACCACTTTTCAATAAGATGACTTCATGTTTTTTATATGTACCAACTGTAAATTCACTATTTGCAATAATAGTTGTTTCAGCATTTTCGATTTCTTCTCTTAACAATTCTACTTCCTGTTCCATAGCTCCAATAACTGCAATTTTCATATTGCTTCCACCTTTCATCACACTTACGCTCCTGTGTAACTACGTCCAGATTTTAAAATATACACTTTCAAAGTCTGCGACAATCAAATTATACTATAAACTAATTCAGAAGGTATTACCCCAAAATGACATACCTGAATGCATTCATCCAGTCTTAGTGCTTTTAATATTTGCGGCATAGCGCATCACTTAAATAGTGCTGAATCATGAAAAAAGCACTCCTTCTAAAATAAATCAAAGACGCCTCTTTCGTCAAGAGGCGCCATCTAGTGATTTTAGTTTTTCTTTTTTCGTAGGTTTCCATCCTTGTCCTTCTATCCACTCTAATTGAACTCGGTAAATTTCTTTACCATCTTTAGATGTAACTGTACCAACTGATTTCTGTGGGCTTCCTCCATTACCTAAAAACTTGACATACATATTTTCAGAATCCAGTCCAGTTCCATAAGATAGTGCTTGAATTTTTTCAGCCCAGTCAACAGATTGACTATCATAGTTAGAAACATGCTCACCTGTCTGGGTTGTACCTATTGGCTTCCAATTAGGATCGATTGTAGTTTCTTCCACATTGGGGTTATCAGATTGTTCATTAATAACTTGTGAGTTTTCTTGATTTGTAGTAGTTTCTGAGTCAGAAGTTATTTGATCTTCCTTGGCCACTTCCTTTTCTTCAGCACTCTCTTCAACTGTATTAGTGACTTTTTCTTCGTTTGATGAAGTATTAGAATCAACTTCTTCTGACTTTACTTCTTCATTATTTGTTGTTTTGTTTTCTACATTGGCTGTTTCCGGACCTTTATCCGTTACTATATTTACAACTACTATAATAATTAAAAGTAAAACTACTCCTATTAGAATATTTATGATAGTATTCCCTTTTTTCTTACGATTTTTTTTGTTTAATCTAGAATTTGGTCTTTGATTATAATTTGCCATAGTTTTCCCCCTTAAAGAATCTGTATATTTTATTAGACGAAAAGTAGGTTTAAATTGTTTCATAAGAAAAACATAAGCGTCCTTTAAGTGCATCTTGTCTCTAGTATTTCCAGAGTGCTTTGGACAAAACATCAACTACACTTGTGGATTAGAAAAAGAAAGTGCCAGTTCATTTTTTCGACGACAAAGCATATTCGCAGGAGCAAAATCTTTTCTGCGACGAGCTTTCATAATCTTCAAAAAAATGACTGTAGACAAACTCAATTTTTATTGAGTTTGTCTACAGTCTGAGATAAACTTTAAATTTAACTTTTAGATAGTAAATAATATCTAAATATGAAAGCGAAAAGCAACTAATGAAAACGCTCTCATCAGTATGTTTCCTAACAAGTACATTTACTACTTCTCAAATTTAAGATATTGAAATAATTTGAACATCCATTTCTCCACCAGGAGTTGTTATCTTTACTTTATCTCCCGTAGATTTTCCAAGTAAACCTTTTGCAATAGGTGAATCATTTGATATAAGTCCCTCTAGAGGGTCTGCTTCAGCTGAACCAACAATTGTATAAGATTCTTCGTCTCCATCAGGAATTTCAATAAATGTTACCGTTTTTCCTAATGAAACTACATCATTATTTTCTTCTTCTTCAATAATTACAGCATTTCTAATCATTGATTCGATTGTAGAAATTCTACCTTCTACAAAAGCTTGATCTTCTTTAGCAGAATCGTACTCAGAGTTCTCCGATAGATCGCCAAAGCTTCTTGCAATTTTAATACGTTCCACTACTTCTTTACGTTTAACCGTTTTTAAAAGTTCTAATTCATCTTCTAACTTCTTTTTACCAGCAACGGTCATTGGATATTGTTTCTCTGTTGACACTCCCATACACTCCTTTAAATACACACTTAAAACCTTTTCATGTAACATTCATATGCTAAGATTTATAATGATATGAATTTCATGAAATAATTGTCAATCCACAATCATCATATTATACAATAACATCAGTTTCAAGAATAGTTTTTATTTTTGTAACCATTAAATCTATTGCAACCTCATTTTGCCCACCTTCAGGGATTATAACATCTGCATATCGCTTGGTAGGTTCAATAAATTGATTATGCATCGGACGAACGACATTAATATACTGTTCAACAACTGAGTCCACCGTGCGTCCTCGTTCATTGATATCACGCAAAATACGGCGAATAATACGTAAATCAGAATCAGTATCTACAAATAATTTTATATCCATTAGATTTCGAAGTCGCTCATCTTCTAAAACTAAAATTCCTTCTAAAATTATTACATCTTGCGGCTCAATTCTAATTGTTTCCGTCGAACGAGTATGTTGTGCGTAATCATATACGGGCTTATCGACTGCTTTATTATTTAACAAATTATGAATGTGCTCTATAAGTAAGTCATTATCAAAAGCAAGAGGATGATCATAGTTTGTGTTTAATCGCTCTTCAAATTTTAAATGACTTTGATCTTTATAATAATAATCTTGCTCAATTACAACTACAGAATGGTTTTTAAATACTTCACTTATTGCGTTAGTTACACTCGTTTTACCAGAACCTGAACCACCAGTAATCCCAATAATAAGAGGGGTTCTATTAGACATTATTTCATCCCTTTTCTCATCATATTATTTGGATACAATTTCACCGGACATTTGAATTGTATTATTTCTAAAGGATGTCTTGCTGCATCCAGCACTTGTCCTTTTTTGTTCATTATTTCTCCCATTATTAAACGCACATTTTCTATTTCTGGTCCAAAAAATTCTACTTCATCGCCAGGTTTAAAGAAATTACGTTGCTGTAAAGTAACTATTTGGGTTTCATCATTATAATCCAGGACAAGACCTACAAAATCAAATCCTAGTTTTTTATCATGTACCCCATACATTTGTTGTTCGACACCTGGTTCTCCTTCAAAAAATGCCGTATCCGTTTCACGATTAGCGCATTTTTCAAGCTCTTCTAACCATTCTTTTCGCATTTGAAAGTTTTCAGGATCTGCACAGTATACATCTATTACTTTACGATAAACACTTACGACTGTCGCAATATAGTGAATAGATTTCATGCGGCCCTCGATTTTGAGTGAATCAATACCAAGTTCAATCATTCTCGGTATGGATTCAACTAGCTTTAAATCTTTTGGACTCATTGCAAATGGAACGTCATTCTCTTCAAATAATGCTTGTTCCTCTCCGTTTTGCTCCTCATACAAATCATAATCCCAACGACATGATTGACAGCAACCACCTCGATTAGAATCACGAGCAGTCATATGATTAGAAAGTGTACATCTACCACTGTAAGCAATGCACATTGCCCCGTGTATAAATGTTTCAATTTCAATATCCACTTTCTCTTTCATTAATTGTATTTCATCGCCACTTGTCTCCCGTGCTAACACAACACGATGTAAACCCTCTTCTTTCCAATATTGAACAGCTTTCCAATTAGATAAGGATTGTTGTGTACTCAAATGAATTTCCAATTTTGGAGCAGAGTTTCGACAAGTTTCAATTATTAAAGGATCCGCAACAATGATGCCAGTAACTCCTGCTGACTCAATAGCTTGTAAATATTCCTCCAAGCCATCCATATTTTCATTATGGGCAAATATATTAGTCGTCACATAAATTTTTGCTCCATACCGATTAGCAAATTCCACTCCCAATCGCATTTCATCAATTGAAAAATTTCCTGCATTCGATCGAAGACCAAATTCTTGCCCACCAATAAAAACAGCATCTGCACCATAATGGACAGCAATTTTCAACTTTTCTAAATTCCCAGCTGGAGCTAATAGTTCTGGCTTTTTGGTAATCACTCGTTTGCCACCAATTAGCTCACTTATTTTATCTATTTTTGTTGTCACACGGTACCTTCCCTTTCTTAACTGACAAGAAAGTTAATCTTTTATTCAGTTATTGTCGAGTTTCCTAGCATTTCCCACCCATCTTAATACACTGTTTCTTTAAAGAAAAAGCCAGTATCAAGTGGTCTTAATGGGGGTTGCATTTGTTCAATTTTCTTGTAGAGTTCTTTTTTTATTTCTTTGTAAGCTGAATGGGAAACATAATAAGCATCGATTGCTTGACGATAATAACTCGTAATTGTAGTAACATATGCCGGGTTATGTAAAATTCCATCAATTTTTAAACTATCAATTTCAGCATCTAAAAGCTCATCTAATTCATCAATCATGCACATATCGTTTGGACTGAAGATATGAGTGCCATTTTGATCTTCATAAATGGGATACTTGTTCGAGCGCTCTTTATCATGCAAAAACATATTTTTATTGTTGGATCGATTTTCTATTTCCATCGCTTTATCTTGAAATAAGAAATAATTTCCGAGTAAAGCACGCTTCGATTGAAAAATACATGTCATTCCATGGACCTGAACTTCGATTTGTACTTCTGCATTTTCCTTAATTTCAATTATTTCTTCTAAACTTAATTCTCTAGCAAGAACCGCTCTTGTTGCACCACGTTGTCCCCAGTAGTTTGCGGTAAAATAATTGGTCGCAGTTTGTTCTGTATTCCAGTGAAGAGGAATTGTCACTTCCGCTTCCCTTCTCGCAATAATAACGGAAGGATCCCCAAAAACAATTGCATCAACACCAAATTCTTGCATTTTTTTCATATAGGGAGCCAGTTGATCTACTTTGTCATTATGAAAAAGTGCATTCATAGCTACATATATTTTTTTATTATGCGCTTTAGTTAATTTTGTTGCAACTTCAATATCTTCTATAGAAAATTCTCCTGCTAGACGCAATCCAAAAAACTGCTCACCTACTAAAAATGCATCTGCTCCTGCATCAATTAATTCTTTCATATGATTGATACTAGAAGGTGTAACTAAAAGTTCCGTCTTTTTCATTTTTTTCACCTCTTAATACTGATTAACATGCCATCTCCAACTGGTAGAAATGCTGTGTCATAGTCAGGATGATTTAACAACCATTCTGTAAATTGATGTTGGTTTCGTACCATAGTTCTTTTCCTTCGAGGTACCTCAGTCATGGGAAGTTCAGATAACCCATTTAACAATAAATTATCACAATAAATAACGCCTCCATCATTTAATAATGGTGCGTACTTTTCGAAAAACTTTTTATACTGTCCCTTTGCTGCGTCAATAAAGATAGCATCAAAGTGCATATTCTGAAACAAGTCATCGGAAACTTCTAGAGCATCTCCCTCAATCACTTGAATACGTTTTTGCAAATTCGCTCGTTCAATAAATTTGTTAGCAACTTCTACTTTTTCTTTATCTCTTTCAATTGTAACAATACTAGTATTTTCTAGTTTAGATGCAATCCGCATAGAAGAATATCCGATGGCAGTGCCTAGTTCTAATATCGATCTTGGCTTTTGCAATGAAAGTAAATGAATTAATGATTCCATACCTGATAATTGCATAATAGGAACATGGTGATTCTTTGCGTACTGTTCCATTTCAATAAATAGATCCGAACGAGGTTTTATAAGTTTCTTTAAATAATCTTCCTTTACTTCCATAACTGTTACCCCTTTTTTAATAGATCAATGACGTCCCTACGTAATCTTAGACGCAAGATATTTAAAGTTAAAACCATAATAAGTCATAACATAGCAGGAGATGGAATTTAAAATTATTCCTTCTCCTGCTACTAATTATTTTAGATATTTGTCTACGTTTTTAAGATGTTCTTCATACGTCTTTGAAAAGTGATTTTCTCCTTCTTTATCAGCAAGGAAATACAAATAATTTGTCTTAGAAGGATCTAACACCGCTTCGATTGACGATTTCCCAGCATTAGCAATTGGGCCAGGAGGCAAACCTTGGTTTTTATAAGTATTATATGGATTGTCCACTTCTAAGTCTTCAAAGAGAACTCGTTCTTTATGACTTCCAAGTGCATACAAAACGGTTGGATCTGTCTGTAAAGGCATTTTAGCTTGCAAACGATTGTAGAACACACTTGCAATCAAAGCCCTATCCGTCCGAGCAGTTGCTTCTTCCTCTAATAAAGATGCAAACGTTAGTAACCAATGTACAGATTTATCTTCTGTCTGAAGAATTTCAGAATATGTAGACATTGTTTTATCTGTATTCGATAACATTGTTTCTACAATTTCTTCTAAAGAAGGTTTTTCTTCATAAAATGGATATGTTGCCGGAAATAAGTAACCTTCTAATGCATACCGAACATTTGGCCCTTTAATTTCTTCTGTTAACAAATTTGGATATTTGATCATCATTTGATCAACAAAATCGTTATTTGTAACAAGGGCAAAAAATTCATCTGCAGTGTAGCTCGTTTTCTTTTCGACTACTGCTCCAATTTGTTCTAAAGTTAATCCCTCTGGAACAGTCATAGTGAATACTGGTTTACGGTATACTTTACCAGTTTTCAAACTCTTAATAATTTCATCTAAAGTCATAGATTTTGTTAAATTGTAATCTCCGGCTTGGAAGTCCGATTCATTTTTAAATTTAGCATAGTATTTAAAGATCTTTGCGTTCTTAATAATTCCGTATTTTTCAAGGGTTGTGGATATTGAGTCAAGACCTGAACCAATTGGAATTTGAACGCTAATGATATCTTCAGATTTTGGATCTAAAGGCTCTAAAGAACTTTTCACATACTTATACCCAAAAAAACCACTAGTTCCTACAACAATCAGCAGGAATAAAAAGATAGTTAATACGATTCGTCTAACAAGTTTTACTTCTTTTTTCTTTTTTATCATTCGATCAAACATAATTTCTTTTTTTGATTCATTTCCCACGGGTTCCCCCCCTTTAATTCCATTTTATTATACAAGATATCAAGAAAAGCGCAAGGCACTCATATATTTGAGGGGCATACAAAAGAAAAAGGAGGAATGAGGTGACCTCTTTCCATCCTTTTTTTTATTAATTATTCTTCTTCCTCTTCTTCTTCCGCATCTAAAAATGTATTCAACATTTCTTCGATCATTTCCCACTCAGCGTCGGTTTCGATTGGTAGTAATTCACCATCTTCTCCATTTTCGTTAGGGCTGAAAGAAGAAGCATGAATTTCTATCTCTTCATTTTCATCTTCTTCAGCACCGATTGGATAATAAAGAACATATGACTTTTCAAATTCTTCTGATTCAAAAGTGAATAGTACGTTACAAAGTTGTTCATTTCCATTTTCGTCTACAACTGTAATATTTTCTTGTCCGTGGTCCATTTGACGTCACCTCATCTATTTTTTCTATCTAGATAGCCTTGTAAAATCATTACTGCAGCCATCTTGTCAATCACTTGCTTCCGTTTTTTACGACTAACATCTGCATCTATTAACATACGTTCTGCAGCCATAGTTGTCAATCTTTCATCCCACATTGAAACAGGGAAATGAAATTTTTCGGTTAACATTTTAGCATATTTTTCCGATGCTTCAGCACGTGGACCTATACTATTGTTCATATTTTTTGGTAAACCAACAACAAATTCTGTCACATTATGCTCTTTGACTAGTTGATCAATACGATCTAAACCAAATTCCAGATTTGCTTCGTCAATTTTTATTGTTTCAATACCCTGCGCTGTCCAACCTAGGGCATCACTAATAGCTACTCCCACTGTTTTGGAACCGACATCTAAACCCATTATTCGCATGCTTAAGCCTCATTATTTTTTTTAATATAGAACTTCACTAATTCTTCCAAAATTTCGTCACGTTCTAATTTACGAATCATATTACGTGCGTCTTGATGGCGAGGAATATAAGCTGGATCACCAGATAGTAGATAGCCTACAATTTGATTAATTGAATTATATCCTTTTTCTTCCAGTGCAGAGTGAACTTGTAGCATCACATGTTTTACTTCCTGTTCCATAGACTCTTCTGGGAAGTTAAATTTCATCGTTTTATCGAATGAACTCATGATCAGCACCTCGCTTTCAGTTTTAGTAGGCAGTTTTACATATCTAATCTACAGTATAACCGAAATTGGAAATAGTATCAAATTTACCCTTAGTTTAAAATTCTACTATAACTCATCTTAGCTTAAATTTTCCGTTAGAGGAAAAACAGCAATGTTTCGAATTACACAGATTTAATATAATCATATACCGAATTTAAAGCAGCTTCCAACTTACTTCCGTCTTTTGCCCCTGCCATTGCGAAATCAGGTCTTCCTCCGCCTTTTCCTCCACATTGCTCAGCTACAAGTTTGACGATATTTCCAGCGTGATAGTTTCCACCAACTATATCTTTTGTAACTCCAGTAGAAATCATAACTTTTTCACCGTCAATTGCACCTAAAACAATAACAGCCTTATCTAATTTTTCTTTTAGATCATCCATCATCTGACGTAGTTGATTATTATCTTTTGCATCAACTTTCACTGATAGTACGGTTACTCCATTAATTATTTGAGCAGAAGACAGAACAGACGCAGCCTGATTGTTTGCAATTTTAGCTGAAAGTGATTCATTCTCTCTTTGTGCATTCTTTAGTTCGTTCAACGTCTGGGCTACTTTTGTTACTAAATCCTTCGGTTGAGATTTCAAAAGGTTAGAAGCTTCTATTAATGTATGCTCTTCTTCTTTTACGACTTCAAATGCTCCTTTACCTGTTACAGCTTCTATTCTTCTTGTTCCAGCTCCAATACCACTTTCTGAGAGAATTTTGAAGAAACCAATTTCAGATGTATTTTTTACATGTACACCACCGCACAATTCAAGTGAAAATTGCCCCATTTGTACAACTCGCACGATATCTCCATATTTCTCACCGAATAATGCCATTGCTCCCATACTTTTAGCTTCATCAATATTATGATAACCAGTAACTACAGGAGTATTTTCCCAAACTTTTTCGTTTACTATTCGTTCAACTTGCTCCAGCTCTTCTTTTGTTACTTGTCCAAAATGCGAAAAGTCAAAACGTAAGCGGTCTGGTCCTACATAAGAACCAGCCTGGTTTACATGTACCCCTAAAATATCTTTTAATGCTTGGTGTAACAAATGTGTTGCAGAGTGATTTTTCACCGTCTGATCACGTAATACACGATCAACTGTTGCTATAACTTCTGATCCAGTTGTTACTTCGCCAGATTCAACAATAACAGTGTGTAAATTTTGCCCATTTGGAGCCTTTTTAACGTCTTTTACAAATCCTCTAAAGGTATCATTTTCTATTGTTCCATGGTCAGCTATTTGACCGCCACTTTCTGCATAGAATGGAGTTTTCGAAAGTATTAGTTGAATTTCTTCCCCTTCATTTGCAGATTTAGCAATTGCTTCACCTTTAATAATAGTTGATATTGTCGTTGTAACTGTTAATGTATCATATCCAACAAATTCACTCTCATCTTGAATATTACTATAAACCTCAGACTGTACTTGCATGGAGTCCACATTTTGGCGAGCAGCACGAGCACGATTACGCTGAGCTTCCATTTCTTTCTTAAATCCTTCTTGGTCCACAGTCATGTTTGCTTCTTCCGCATACTCTTCTGTAAGTTCAATTGGGAATCCGTATGTGTCGTATAGTGTAAATGTTGTTGTACCCGGAATAAAGGATTCTCCTTTTTCACGTTGTTCCTCTATTACTTTTTCTAAAATTGTTAGACCGTCATGAAGTGTTTCATGAAAACGTTCCTCTTCCGTTTTAATCACTCGCATTATAAAGTCTTGTTTTTCTTTTACTTCCGGGTAGAAATCCTTCATGATGTCACCAACAACTGGAACTAATTCATATAAGAACGGCTTGTCTACTCCTAATTGTTTTGCAAAACGAACAGCACGACGAAGCAATCTTCTTAGTACGTATCCTCTACCTTCATTTGATGGAAGTGCACCATCTCCAATAGCAAATGCAACAGTACGGATATGGTCCGCAATTACTTTAAATGCAACGTCATATGCAACATCCGTATTATATGATTTACCTGAAACTTCTTCTGTTTGACGAATAATTGGGATAAAAAAATCTGTATCAAAATTCGTTGGTACATCTTGAACAACACAAGCCATTCGTTCTAATCCCATTCCCGTATCAATATTCTGCTTTGGAAGTGGGGTGTACGTGTGATCTGGGTTATGGTTGAATTGCGAAAATACCAAATTCCAAATTTCTAAATATCTTTCATTTTCTCCTCCTGGATATAGTTCAGGATCATTTAAATCATTTCCGTATGATTCTCCTCGATCATAAAATATTTCAGAGTTCGGCCCACTAGGACCTTCTCCTATATCCCAAAAATTCCCTTCCAATCGAATAATACGTTCTTCCGGAATTCCAATTTCATTCTTCCAAATAGTATATGCTTCTTCATCTTCTGGATGAATCGTTATAGATAGTTTTTCTTCTTCGAACGCCATCCACTTTTCATCTGTTAGGAATTCCCAAGCAAAATGAATAGCTTCTTTTTTGAAGTAATCTCCAATCGAAAAGTTTCCAAGCATTTCAAAAAACGTGTGATGTCTAGCGGTTTTCCCTACATTTTCAATGTCATTAGTACGAATAGACTTTTGTGCATTTGTAATACGTGGATTTTCAGGAATTACTCTGCCATCAAAATATTTCTTTAAGGTAGCAACTCCACTATTAATCCATAATAGTGAGGGATCGTTAATTGGTACAAGTGGAGCTGATGGTTCTTGTGCATGTCCTTTTTCAATAAAAAAATCTAAATACATTTGTCTAATTTGTGCACCTGTCAATTGTTTCATTCAATTTTCCTCCTAGTAAAATAAAAATAAAAAAAAGCCTTCATCCCTAAAAAAGGGACGAAAGCTATAATTTCGCGGTACCACCCTAGTTACACAACAAGAATCATTGTGTCTCTCAAGTAACCTTAACGCGGCTAAACGGCAGTTATTAGCTGCACTCAAGAGTAGCTTTCCAACTTGTTAGATTCTGAAGATTCTTTCAGCCAAGGAATCCTTCTCTTTTTCAGGTAACAAGTGTACTTTCTCTGTCATCATTTTGCTCTATGCATTTGATTATAAAAAACAATCGACCTGTTGTCAATTATCCATCTCCAAGAAGTCGTATGGAGAAATTCCATTCATCCCGATTAAAGGATCAATTTTATGGTAGTTATCTGCAGATAAGAATGTTGGTTCATTGATAATCTCTTCTTCCACTTTTCCGTTCGTTTCAACTACCTCTTCTTTAACTTCTTCACATACAGCTAATCGATTTTTTAACGTTGTAAGTCTTTGCAAATCATCTGTGCGCTCTACTCCGAACTTAAATACTTCTGGGTCCCCGCATAGTATTAAAAAGTTTTTTGCTCTTGTGATGCCCGTATACAATAAGTTTCTTCGAAGCATTTTCATATAGCCTCTTGTAACAGGCATAATGACAGTTTGGAATTCGCTACCTTGCGATTTATGTACAGAGCAACAATACGCTAGAGTGATCTGATTCAAATCATTCTTTTCATAGGTCACTTCATTGCCATCAAATGAAATAACAAGCATTTCTTTTTTCTCCACCGTTTCGGCAGCTTTGAAAATACTAACCACTTCACCCATATCTCCATTGAAAACATTGCTTTCTGGCTGATTTACAAGTTGCAAAACTTTGTCACCGATTCGATAGATCGTTTCTCCAAATACCATTTCTTTTCTTTTTCCATCTGTATTTGGATTCACCATTTCTTGTATCATATTATTTAATGCATCTATTCCAGCTGGACCTCTATACATAGGTGCGAGTACTTGAATATCTCTTATCGAATGCCCTTTTGTTAAAGCACTTTTCAACACTTGTTCTACTACTTTAGGAATTTGTTCTGTAGTAGCTTTAATAAATGAACGATCCTTTGTCTTATCTAACAGGGTTTGTGGAACGGTCCCTTTTTTCATTTGATGAGCTAGTTCAATAATAGAAGAACCTTCTGTTTGACGATAAATATCAATTAATTCAACAGTTGGAATTCTTTTAGAAGTTAATAAGTCTTTTAATACTTGCCCCGGGCCGACAGGAGGTAATTGATCCTGATCGCCGACAAATATTACTTGAGCATCTTTAGGAATGGCTTTTAATAATTGATGTCCTAGCCAAGTATCAAGCATAGAAGTTTCGTCAATAATTATTAGTTTTCCTTCAATTTCTTTTCCTTCTGATTCAGCATCTTCCTGTCCGTTAAATCCTAATAATCGGTGGATCGTCATTGCCGGTAATCCGGTAGATTCGCTTAAACGTTTCGCTGCTCTACCTGTTGGAGCAGACAAAACAACTGGAAACGGCTTTTTATCTTTTGCCCAATCTTTTGGCTCCAATGAAAGACCATGAAGTTCCGCATATAATTCAACGATCCCTCTAACGACAGTGGTCTTCCCAGTTCCTGGTCCACCTGTTAATAGGGTCATGCTAGCATTTATTGCCGTTTCTATCGCTTTAATTTGTGTTGTAGCATATTGTACGCCCAATCGTTCTTCTATTGCACCAAGATGTTTTTTCATCTCTGCAAGAGGAAATTTATGATGTATATTGTCTTCATTTAGTAACGTTTCAATTTTTGAACTTATCCCCACTTCTGAAAAATAAAGAGAAGGGATATAAAATCGATTTACTTCTCCAACGATTCGGTTTGCTTCAGCTAGCTCAATGCAACATTTCGTAATTGCTTCATAAGTAATTTCTTCTCTTTGAGCACTTTCTAATAATCTTTTGACAGATTCGAGTAATTGCTCTGCATATAAAAATACATGACCTTCACTTAATGAAGCAGATTGTAATAAGTGAAAAATGGCAGCTTTTATACGATCTGGGTGATTTCCTTGTATGCCAAGTTTATAACCCAGTTCATCTGCCCGAATAAATCCCACACCTTCCACTTCCTCGATAAGTCGATATGGGTTCTTTGTCAATATATCAATCGTTTCCTCTCGATAAGATTGATAAATTTTCATCGCGATTTGTGGGCCGAACCCCCATTCATTTAACTGAATCATCACTTTTTCGAGCCCTAGGTTTTGCTCTAAGACAGCTCTCAATGTTTGTTTTTTATCTTCTGCCAATTTTGGAATGATGTCCAATGCAGAAGGGTCATCTAAAATTCTATTGATTGCATTTTGACCAAGTTTTTTCACAATTTGCTCTGCAGTTTTTCTACCTATTCCAGGGAACATATCACTTGATAAATAAAGGACTATTCCTTGTTCGGTAGCTGGAACTTCCTTTTGAAAGGTCTCCACTTGAAATTGCACACCATACTTAGGATGATTTTTGACAACGCCCGTAAATTTATAAGATTCCTCTAGTACGAGGGGGGGAAAATAACCTGTTACAATTATTTCTTTTTCTATATAAGTTGTATTGGTGGATTTAATTTTTAGTTTAATAATGGAAAATAAATTTTGGGGGTTATGAAAAATTGAGACGATAGGACGACCCGTAATAAATTGTTTTTCATTATTCATCTCGTTGCTCATGCTACCGCCTCCAAATTGTAAATCAAATTCGCCTTAGCATATTTGCTCCTGCGCAAAGCTCATCGCAGAAAACAGTGCGTCCAGATTTTGAATCGAGTTGGCTCCATTCACTCCTTACTAAATCTGTGACATCCGCCGGAGGCTTTAACTTAATTCAGCAAATGTTTTCTGCTGAATTAAGTTAACTTCTTAGCGAAATCATATCGTGCACATAGCGTGCTTGATCGTAGGTTGGTTGAATCGTAAACGCTTGTTTCAAATGATAAAGAGCTGCTTCCGTATTAGGAGTGGAAACTGCATATAACACGCCTAAATTATAGTGTGCATCCGCGTTTTCGGCTTCTTCCTCTAAAATTTCTTTTAAAATTGGTTCTGCTTCTTTAAACATTTCAAAACTAGCTAGTGCTATTGCGTAGGTTAGCTTAATTTGAATATCATTGGAATCTAGTTCGTAAGCCCTTTGTAGATACGGAAGTGATAGCTTTATTTGACCCGTTTTTTCAAAGCTTTTTCCTAACATAAAATAAGCATCTGGGCCTTCAATTCCATTAGAGATCGCTTTTTCATAAAGTTTTGCTGCTTCATCAAAACGTTCTGCATCATAATACAAATTAGCTAAGCTATAGTATGCAGTAGCCGCATTCTCGTCTAGCGTAATCGCTTTTTGAAAGAATCGTTCTGCCCGATCATTTTCATTCATAGACGCGAGTAAATTACCGAAATTGATATATCCAATAGCCTCTTCCGGGTTTTCCTCTATAGCTTTTGTAAATAGTTCAACGGCTTTTTCATAGTTTTCTTCTTGAATAGCTTCTATTCCTAATTCATTGTAATTCATATAAATCCCTCCAGTTAGCCAACGTAATCCAGTTGTACTCCGTCCTTGAATACTTTGTCAATCGTCGCCCCGCCTAAACACTCGTCCCCTTGATAGAAAACTACTGCCTGTCCAGGAGTGATTGCTCGTACCGGTTTTTCAAATGTAACGGATACTTCATTATCTCCTATCATTTCCACGTGAACTCCGACATCTTCTTGTCGATATCTGAATTTCGCTGTGCAATTAAAGCTTTTTGGCTTCTCAAAAGTAGTTGTAAAAGATAAATTAGTTGCAGTTAAACTGGTGGAGAAAAGGGCATCATTATTAATATTTTGACCAACTAATAAAACATTTCGATCTAAATCTTTACCAATGACAAACCATGGATCACCTGATCCACCAATTCCTAACCCATGACGTTGGCCTATTGTATAGTACATCAGTCCGTCATGTTTACCCATTGGTTTCCCATCCATTGTTTCCATCACACCTTGTTGCGCAGGTAAATATTGCCCTAAAAACTCCTTGAAGTTTCTTTCACCGATAAAACAAATTCCTGTGGAATCTTTTTTGGTGGCTGTAGCAAGCCCCTGTTCTAAAGCTATTTCACGGACTTTTTTCTTTTCTAAATGACCTATTGGAAACATAACTTTTTCCAATTGTTCTTGGTTTAATTGGTTTAAAAAATAGGTTTGATCTTTATTTTCGTCTTTACCGCGTAGCATTCTAGTTTGACCTTCTCTTACTTCCACTTGTGCATAGTGGCCAGTTGCCAAAAAGTCCGCCCCAAGCGCTAGTGCATGTTCTAAAAATGCTTTAAATTTTATTTCTTTATTACACATTACATCTGGATTTGGTGTTCTTCCAGCTTTATACTCTTCAAGGAAATAGGTAAAAACTTTATCCCAATATTGTTTTTCAAAATTTACTGCATAATAAGGTATACCAATTTGATTACATACTTTAATAACATCTTCGTAATCCTCTGTAGCTGTACATACACCAAACTCATCTGTATCATCCCAATTTTTCATAAAGATGCCGATGACATCATACCCTTGTTCTTTTAATAGGTAAGCTGCGACGGAGGAATCCACCCCACCGGACATACCAACTACTACTCTTGTATCTTCTATTTTTTTCACTGTACTCACTCATTTCAATTATTCGTTATGAACCTAGAATAATTTTGCTTATTTTATTTGCGGCTTCTGTTACTTGCTCTATTGTATTATTTATACCAAAACTAAAACGAATGGAATTGCGTAACTCTGGTGTATTTTCACCATACATAGCAACTAAAACATGGGAAGGATCAATAGACCCAGCCGAACAAGCAGAACCACTGGATGCATCAATTCCTGCCATGTCTAGTTGAATTAAAAATGTTTCCACATCTGTTTTTGGGATACTAAGGTTGATCACATGTGGAAGAACTTTCTCTTGTGAACCATTAATTGTGTATTCTATCCCTTTACTTTCCAGCTGAACGAGAAAAGCATTTCTCAATTCATTGTAGAAATTAATGGTTGTTTCTAAATTTTGTTGTTTCAACTCAACTGCTTTTGCAAAGCCAACTACTGCAGGTACATTTTCAGTTCCAGCACGTCTTTTTCTTTCTTGTTGCCCACCATAAAACAATGGTTTCAGATGAAGTCCTTTTCGTTGAAACAAAAACCCAATTCCTTTTGGACCATTAATTTTATGGCTAGACACGCTTAATAAATCGACTTGTAAATCGTTTACATTTAAGTTAGCCCCACCATATGCTTGTACCGCATCTGTATGAAAATAGGCAGGGTGTTCTTTTAGTAACTCTCCTATTTCACTTATCGGTTGAATTGTACCGACCTCATTGTTTCCATACATGATAGAAACTAAAATGGTATCTTCCCTAAGCGCATTTTTCAAATCGTTTACATCTACTATGCCTTCTCTATTCACAGGTAAATAGGTGATATCGAATCCTTCACGTTCTAATTGTTCACAAGCATGAAGTACTGCATGATGTTCAATTTGAGTTGTAATAATATGTTTACCTTCATTTTTTCGAGCATAAGCAGTGCCAAAGATAGCAAAATTATCTGCTTCTGTACCACCACTTGTAATAGTAATCTCTGTTTCATGGGCACCAATACTTGCAGCAAGTATGTTTCTTGCCTCATCTAATTTTTTTCGTGCTTTTCTTCCGGTTTGGTGGATGCTTGAAGCATTTCCATATTCATTGTTCATTTCTTCTGTCAATGTTTTAATGACTTCGTCTGCCATTGGGGTTGTAGCTGCATGATCTAAGTATATTCTAGTCATATCTAACTGCTCCTTAAATATAAAACATATATCCAACATTATCTGGATCTTCTTCTGTATGTTGTGCTAAATCCTCAATAGTTGTGGTATCTAACACATTTTTAACTGCATCTCGAATACGCATCCATAATTCACGTTGTGGAAGTTCTTCTTCTTCAATTCCTTCTACAATTTGAATTGGTCCTTCAAGGACGCGAATAACATCTCCTGCAGTGATTTCATTTGGCTCCCTTGAAAGCATGTATCCACCGTATGCACCTCTAACGCTTTTAACAAGTCCCGCGTTACGTAACGGTGAAACAATTTGTTCCAAGTATGCTTCCGATAAATTATGATCTGCTGCAATTTGACGAAGTGCAAGTGGTCCTTCTCCACACTGTTTGCCTAATGCTATCATAATCGTTAAACCGTAACGTCCTTTTGTTGAAAACTTCAATTATTCCACCTCATTAGATATCTAAATCGCCTTGGCGTATTCGGGTTCGGATATTTCACCGAACATAAAAAAATTCTTTCCCTAGTATAGCATATTTAAGTGGTAGGACGACTCCAAAATGACTTTTCCACTAATCTTCGATATAATTAAAGAACAGATGTTTGAACAAGGAGAGATCATTTTGAGCAATGAACCATTAGCATATCGAATGAGACCCGAAACAATAGATGAATTAGCAGGACAACAGCATGTTATTGGTAAAAACACTGCTTTATATAAAATGATAAAAAATGGGCACGTCCCTTCAATGCTTTTATATGGTGATCCCGGAGTCGGTAAAACTTCTCTTGCGTTTGCAATTGCAGGCACTACTAAACTTCCCTTTGTTGCATTAAATGCTACGAAAGCCGGCAAAAAAGATGTAGAAGATGTAGTTGCTGATGCAAGATTAACTGGAAAAGTCATTTTATTTTTAGATGAAATTCACCGATTTAACAAATTGCAACAAGATACACTATTACCCCATGTAGAAAACGGTTCTATTATATTAATCGGTGCAACAACTGAAAATCCTTTTCATGATGTAAACCCAGCTATTCGATCACGGTGCGGAGAAATAAAACAACTAAAACGCTTAACAACTGATGATGTAGATGTGCTTTTGAAGAGAGCTTTGGAGGATAAAACTAAAGGGCTTGGAAAAATGTCAATTGACATTACAAATGAACAAAGGATGAAAATAGCAGATGCTGCAAATGGTGATGCAAGAAAAGCTTTGACATTATTAGAATCCACTATATTCGCAAGCTTTGAAGAAAATGGCGTGACGAAAGTGGAAGATTCTATATTAAATAGTCTTGTAGATAGAGTCGGTGTGTTTGGGGATAAAAAAGGATCTCATTTTTATAACCTACTATCTGCACTGCAAAAATCTGTACGCGGAAGTGATACAGATGCAGCTCTTTACTATTTAGCACATTTATTGGAGAACGGGGATTTAGTTGCTGTTTCAAGAAGATTGCTTGTCATGAGTTATGAAGATATCGGTCTCGCAAATCCCTCAGTTGGACCTCAAGTACTCGCTGCAATCCAAGCTGCTGAAAGATTAGGACTCCCCGAAGCACGCATACCACTCGCGAATGCTGTGGTATTAATGTGTTTATCGGAGAAATCTAATTCGGCATATGCTGCTTTAGATACAGCTATTTCAAGTATTCACCAAGGAAAAACTGGTGATATTCCTAGCCATCTAAAAGATACACATTATACCGGAGCAAAAGAACTTGGACATGGTGGATATATTTATCCGCATGATCATAAAATTGGCACGTTTGGTGGTTGGGTCAATCAAACTTATCTTCCAGATAACCTAGTTGGAACAAAGTTTTATGAACCAATTGAAGCAGGAGAAGAAAAACGTCTCGCTGCTATTTATAATCGTTTAGAAAAGTTTAAAACAGAGAAATAACAAAGAAAAGCGCAAGTGTCCTTTAAGTGCATCTTGTCATCATCAATTCCAGAGTGCTTTGCTTTGTAAGATTTACGTCATTTATATCCTATGAACAATAGCAGAGAACTATATTCTAATGTACACTCACTTTGCTCAATTCCGGGGATTTCCGTTTCAAGTGGACGCGTTCCGCGGGGTGAGGGATGAACCATCACCGCCGATTACGGGTTCGTTGTGATGTTTCATCTGTCTCACAGAGGAACAAAGGCTACGAGCGCCACATCGTGTGGCAACGCCTTCGTGACCAACATCTTGTTGGCCTCCGTCTGGAGTCGCCACCTTTCACTCCAATCCATTAAGTAAGAGATGTTATTGCATTTTATTATTTTAGTGAAATTTAGAGTATCCTTCCTAAATAAAAAAATCCAGCTAAAATAAATCTCTAGCTGAATTTTTTAATGGAAATCTATATGCTTTGATAGGTTAAACACCCATTTTCCGACGAGTGTTACTTACTTTTTTGGTCATTTGACTTTTGGCTTTTTGGTTTGTTGCAGGACCATTAGCTTGAGATTTTCCACCGGAAGCTTGATTTTTCTTTTCTTCCAATTTTTGTTTCACTGCCTCTTGCAATGTCATTTTCTTTTTCGGAGCATCTTGGTTGTTCACTTCAGTCATTTTACGTCCCTCCTCAATTGTTCACTATTGTTCTTACATTAATTATAGTATAGGGTATAAGGAAAATATTTCAACTAATTATTGCACTCGATTTATTAAAATTTCACGTGTAATATCATTAATTACCCAACTTGCACATATTAAACCTACAGATGAAGGTACAAATGCATTGGAGGATGGCGGCATTTTTGCTTTACGTATAGCAGCATCCGGTTTTCCTACTTTTCCAACTACATCCTCACGAACTATTATTGGGCTTTCATCTGAAAAGACTACAGGAATTCCTTTTGTAATTCGATCTTCTTTGCGTAGTTTTGTTCGGATTATTTTTGCAATAGGATCAGTATGCGTTTTAGATATATCTACAATTTTGAAACGAGTTGGGTCAGTTTTGTTTGCAGCACCCATACTTGAAATTATTTTTATTCCACGCTTTAAACATTCCTTCATCAAATGAATCTTATAAATAATTGTATCTGAAGCATCAATTACATAGTCAATATTCATCGCAAAAAACTGTTCATACGTTTCTTCAGTATAGAACATATGCATATCGATAACTTCACAATCTGGATTAATATCTGCAATACGTTCTTTCATAACTGCCGATTTCGAACGACCAATAGTGGAAATATAAGCAACTAATTGACGATTAATATTTGTAATATCTACATTATCCTTATCGACTAAAATTATTCGACCTACTCCACTTCTAGCACATGCTTCTGCTGCAAAAGATCCTACTCCACCAACACCTAATATAGCTACCGTAGTATTTTTTAATAAATCTATTCCTTCGGTACCAATAGCAAGTTCATTTCTTGAGAATTGATGTAACATTATTAAAACACTCCATTTATATCAAATTAGTCGGATTAATTCTAAAAAAAAGAAAGACTGCATTTATGCCACGACTATTACGCATTTTTTCGCTTAAACTTCAACAGTTAACCTGGAACCATTATGTAGAAAAGACGTTTTCTTATTGCCATGAAAAACCCCCCAGCAAAACTTGCTAGAGGGATTATTAATCACTTAGGACGAATCCCAATCGTGCCGACAAAATAAAGCGTATCGTTTTGAACCCGCAAGTAGCAGGTGGGTGTCCTCTTTATTACTCCTGGCGTCCCACTGAAGGGCATGTCATTTATAATAAAAGTTAGACTCCCGACGATAAAATTGTTCGGTCAAAACTGATTGGCATGTTGCGAACACATCAGGATTCGTATTACTTGTATAATAGCACATGAATTTACAAACTTCAATAATTTCAGCGCAGTATTTTCTAACTATTCTGAACTATCACATTTAGGCTTAATTCCTCAAGTTGTGCTGTTTCTACAGAACTAGGAGCTTGTGTTAATAAGCAACTCGCACTTGCAGTTTTTGGGAAAGCAATTGTATCACGTAAGTTTGTTCTCCCTGAAAGTAACATCACTAAGCGATCTAAACCAAAAGCAACTCCACCATGAGGCGGTGTCCCATATTCAAATGCTTCCATTAAGAAACCAAATTGTGCTTTTGCTTCCTCGTCAGAGAAACCAAGAACTTCAAACATTTTTTCTTGTACTTCTCTAGAATAGATACGTAATGACCCTCCGCCAAGCTCATATCCATTTAACACCAAATCATACGCTTGTGCACGAACTTTTCTTGGATCTGTTTCCATTAATGGAAGATCTTCATCAAATGGTCGAGTGAATGGATGATGTGCTGCATAGTAACGTCCTTCTTTTTCATCATATTCAAATAATGGCCAGTTCACAACCCATAAGAATTCAAATCGACTTTCGTCAATCAATTCTAGTTCTTTGCCAAGCTTAAGTCTAAGTGCACCAAGGGCATCTGCAACAACTGATTTTTTATCAGCTACAAATAATAATAAGTCACCTGCAGTTGCTTCTAACTTTTCGATTAAGCTAGTAGCTGCTTCTCCTTCGAAAAATTTTGCAATAGGTCCTTTTAGTCCTTCTGCATCTACTTTTAACCACGCGAGGCCTTTCGCTCCATAAACTCCTGCAAATTCACCAAGAGCATCGATATCTTTTCTTGAATAGTTATCTGCAGCTCCTTTTACGTTGATTGCTTTTACTTGTCCGCCGTTTTCAACTGCAGAAACAAATACTTTAAATGCACTTTCTTTAACGATTTCAGATAGGTCAACTAATTCTAATCCAAAGCGAACATCTGGTTTATCAGAACCGAATCGATCCATTGCTTCGTCATAATTCATGCGATTAAAAGGAATTGTTACATCAATACCTTTCACATCTTTCATAATTTTTTTCATCATACGTTCGTTCATTTCCAAAATATCATCCATTGATAGAAAACTCATTTCCATATCAATCTGAGTAAATTCTGGCTGACGGTCAGCGCGTAAATCCTCATCTCGGAAACAACGTGCTATTTGGTAGTATTTTTCAAATCCAGATACCATAAGCATTTGTTTAAATAATTGTGGCGACTGTGGTAATGCATAAAATTCTCCTCCGTGGACACGGCTAGGAACTAAATAGTCACGTGCTCCTTCTGGAGTAGATTTTGTTAGAATCGGTGTCTCTACTTCTAAAAAGCCTTCATCATCCAAGAATCGTCTAACTGTTTTTGTAATATCTGATCTCATTTTAAATGTGTCATACATAACTGGTCTTCTTAAATCCAAATAGCGGTATTTTAAACGAATATCTTCCCCTGCATCTGTATTGTTCTCAATCGTAAAAGGAGGAGTTTTTGCTTCGTTAATAATATTAACTTCTATTGCATGGACTTCTATTGCACCAGATGCAATATTTGAGTTAACTTGATTTTCAGCACGAGCTACTACTTTTCCGTGCACTTCGATAATAAATTCATTACGTAGATTTTCTGCTACTTGAATAGCTGCTTCTGATAATTCAGGATTAAAAACTACTTGTACAAGTCCAGACCGATCTCTTAAATCTACAAATATTAATCCACCTAAGTCTCTTCTTTTCTGCACCCATCCAATTAATTGCACTACTTCGCCAATATGTTGTTCGTTCAATTCACCACTAGTATGTGTTCTTTTCATTTTTCTTCCTCCGCTCAAGCTTTCATGCTATTTTTCAATTGCTCAATTAATTTATTCCATGGAATAAGTTGCTGCTCTCCAGTTGATAAGTTTTTAAGCATCACACATTCTTTTTCTAACTCATCATCGCCAATAACAAGCACATATTTAGCGTTTAAACGATCTGCTGACTTCATTTGAGTCTTTACTTTTCTATCTAAATAGTCCATTTCTGTTGAAATGTTATTTAGGCGAAGTTCATTTGTAAGCTCCACGGCTTTTTTCTTCGCAGCTTCACCCATACCAATTATATATGCATCTAATGTCGAAAGATCTGACCATTCATTCTTTTCAGCTTCTATAGCTAATAACAAACGTTCAATACTCATCGCAAATCCAATACCTGGTGAATCTGGTCCACCAAGTTCTTGCACTAGACCATTGTATCTTCCACCACCAGCAAGTGTTGTTATCGCACCAAATCCTTCTGCAGCACTCATAATTTCAAAAGCAGTATGATTATAATAATCGAGTCCGCGAACTAAATTAGGATCTACTTCAAATGGTATATTTAGAAGGGTTAAATACTCTTTTACTTTTTCAAAATACGCAGAAGATTCCTCGTTTAAGAAATCTGCTAAAGATGGTGCTGAAGCCAGTAATGGATTGTTACGATCTACTTTACAATCTAAAATTCGAAGCGGATTTTTTTTGAGTCGATTTTGACAATCTGAGCAAAACGCATCAATATGTGGTTCAAAGTGATTAACTAACGCTTCTCTATGAGCTACTCTACTCTCAGTATCTCCAAGTGAATTGATAACTAGCTTTAATTTTTTTAGCCCTGCTTTTTGGTAAACAGACATAGCTAAAGATATTACCTCAGCATCAATTGCTGGATCTGCACTCCCAATAGCTTCAATACCAAATTGTACGAACTGACGATATCTTCCAGCTTGTTGTCTTTCATAGCGGAACATTGGTCCCATATAAAATAATTTTACTGGCTGATCTGCATAACCGAACATTTTATGTTCTACAAAAGAACGAACTACTGAAGCTGTTCCCTCAGGTCTTAGTGTTAAGGAACGGTCCCCACGATCTTGGAATGTATACATCTCTTTCTGAACGATGTCAGTAGTATCTCCTACACTTCTTGTAAATAATTCGGTATGCTCAAAAATTGGTGTCCGTATTTCCTTATATTGATACATACGACATGTTTCTCGAATTAATTCTTCAACTCTTTGCCACTTCTCTGTTTCGCTTGGCAAAATGTCTTGTGTTCCTCTTGGTACTTTAATATCCATGGCAATTGCCCCTTTCTTTTGCAAATAAAAAAGCTCTCATCCCTTGCATATGCAAGGGACGAGAGCTTATATTAGCTTCCGCGGTTCCACCCTAGTT
Organism: Psychrobacillus sp. NPDC058041; assembly: GCF_042885655.1. Classification (NCBI taxonomy): domain Bacteria; kingdom Bacillati; phylum Bacillota; class Bacilli; order Caryophanales; family Bacillaceae; genus Psychrobacillus; species Psychrobacillus sp. NPDC058041. The sequence goes on along the minus strand of NZ_JBHVRO010000006.1, from coordinate 20,945 downwards.
GGCCAAAAGTAATTGACCCTCTCTTAGCTGGATAACGGCCAGTTCCGTTTTTGCCTACTAAAGGAAATCTCTTTCGACAAAAAACCTCTCGAATGTTGTTCACTGAGTTCGTATGTAGGAAAGATTTCAGCCACGTCTTTCCCTCTCTTTTCATCCGGTTAAAACAGCTACTTTTTCTGTCATCGGTTTGATTTTAGTTTTTAATTATACTTTATCTTAATGACATGACAGAAATAAGTCAACCCTTTTAAACAAAAGGTAGAAATTTTATGACAGAATATTTACAATAGGGATAGGAGGGATTCAATGATCGACAAACTAATGCAGAAAATGACTCTTTTCATCATATCTATTGTACTTATTATTCCTGTCATTCATGTATATGCACAAGAAAATGAAGTGTCAATAAATGTACCTTCTCTAAAAGTTCGTTCTGGTCCTGGACTTACTTTTGATATTATTGGTGTTGTTGGGCAAAATGACAAGCCTACAGTTATCGGTAAAGAAAAAGACTGGCTTCAAATTAAATTTGGAAATACTAATGGATGGATTGCTAGTTGGTATACAACAAGTAAAACAATTGAACTGACAAATAAACAAGTGATTTCGAAAGTAAATAAATTAAATGTCCGTTCGGAACCTTCCTTATCTTCTGCAGTTATTGGTCAATTACAAGAAGGAAATCAATTTACTGCCTATAAAACAGAAGGTGATTGGATTGAAATAGCCTTTAATAATCAAAAAGGCTGGGTACATAGCGAATATGTCACAATCGTTGACCAAGTGGTAAAGGATGAGCCAAAAACAGATACTTCTTCTAGTGGGGAACACTTTGTAGTTTCAGTAGATGTGTTAAATGTCCGATCAAAAGCAGATCTTTCTTCGAAAAATATTGGACAAGTATTAAGGAATCAGTCATTTCTAATCCTTGAAAAAGACCACAATTGGGTAAAAATTAAATTAGAAAATGGTAAAAAAGGTTGGGTGTTTAGCTTTTATGGCAACTATACAGAACAGCCATCTACATCTACAACAAAGAAAGACCATTCAAATGAGACAATTAAAATTCTATATAACGGAACTAATTTAAGATCTCAAAACAATACAAGTAGTGATGTAGTGGAACGTGTAGATGCGGGTGAAACATTTACCGTATTAGAAAAAGTAGATGATTGGTATAAAATTGATCTAAAAAATAATACGATTGGTTATGTAGCTAGTTGGGTTGTTGCTTCAAACAATTCGTTAACAACAAATATTGAAGAATCAGTAGCAAAGCGAGAAAAAGGTACATTAAAAGGACTTACTATCGTTATTGACGCTGGCCATGGCGGGAACGACCGAGGAACAACTGGAGCACTTGGCACGGATGAGAAAGATATTACCCTTTTAACCGCGGAATTATTATCTTCTAAATTACAGGCAGCTGGTGCAAATGTCATTATGACAAGAGAGTCCGATGTTTACGTCGATCTTCGAAAACGCGTGTCTATTAGTCACCAGGTTGCAGCTGATGCTTTTATTAGTCTTCATTATGATGCAATTGAGAATAGTTCTGTTCGAGGTTTTACTACTTATTACATGTATAATTATCAAAAAGAACTTGCCTCATATGTTCATAAAGGGCTAAGGGATATGATTTCACTAAACGATCGTGGAATACAAGCAGGAAATTATTTAGTTCTTCGAGAAAATAAACAAAAGGCCATATTAATAGAATTAGGTTATTTGAGTAATGCAACAGAGGAACGTCAATTAACAACTGAGCAATTTAGAGAACAGGCAACTCATGGAATTTACAACGGAATTATTAATTATTTTGATGCACAAATAAATTAATCTGTAGGCAAACTTGATAATAATCAAGTTTGCCTACGTTTTTTTTGCTAAAAGTTTATAATTTTTAGGTCATGATCAGGTTGATTTCCGTTGCAGGCATACGCTTTCTTACCTCTAGTTAGGAGTAATTTCAATAAAAAGCAAATTATAGATAGTGACCATTCAACGAGTTGTTGCTTTCCGCGGGCATGGCTTAAGCCTCCTCATTCGCTTAGCTACCTGCGGGGTCTCAATGCTCTACAAGCAAAAATGAACACTAAACATGGGAACTTATCAACCCTAAACTTGTTTACCTATTTCTCCCCCATCAATTTATACCATTTCTTAAATATAAACATGCTTAATTCAACCCATACCCAGCTATATACAAAAGAAAAAATGCAAATAAATCCTATAACCTTCAATGAAAAAGATGTACTGGCGATTGGTCCTAAAACAGGAAAATGGAAAACATATAGAAGAAAACAAATTCCACCAGTTAATAATATAGAAGTAAAAACTATGATGCCAATTCGTCTTTTTATAATAAGGAGAGCTATTCCAATTCCTAAACCTACTATCCCTGTTGTAAACGGGAAAACAAAGGATTCGCCAGGTTGGATCAGAATCAGTAAAAGAAACGTCAAAACGTAACTTTGAATCCCAATAGGAATAGATATAATGGTACAAATCAAGATAGGGAGAGTAGCAAAAGGACTGATTAGATAACCGACCCCTGGGAGAAAGTTTCCAGTTGATTGAAGGATAGCTGCAAGTGCAGAAAAAATGGCGGTTAATACGAGCTTTTTAGAATAAGAAAACGTTTTAAAATAATTATGGAGCTTGTATGATTCATGTGACAGAATGCTAAACCAATTCATGAGTTCCCCCTTCTTTTCTTACAGATTAGCTTTCTTACTCCATCCTTTTTACGAACATAAGAAACTTCACATAAAATTCATTTATCAAAGCAATCGCCATCATTACATCACTTATACCTACTAACACCATTAAAAAAAGAAAAGAAAATCAATCATATTTCGAGTGGTAATTCAGAGAAGCAGCAGTCATTTCAATTAAAACCCAAGTCCTCTATCCTAATACAAAGAAGTAATACAAATGACTACGATGAGGCATCATATGCGGCAAGAATGAATTTTGGTCTTGAAGAAGGAAAACTTTTTTATACTTTATCATTCTCAATATGGAAATCAGGTTTTAGGTCATACTAATTCATTCTTAAGTTCATATTGAGATGTTGACAAAGAGAATGTTATATATATGTATTTATTATTAAGCCATTTCCCGAAGTTCCTCTCCATTTATTTGATACTAATAGAACATTTCTAATCATATTCTTATAAAAGAAATTAATGAAAAGGAGTGTAAAGTTAGGTGATAAAATTAAAGGTTAGTTTACGGCCCATTGTAAGTAAAATAAATTTACCCACTGTTTTGAAAACAGCAATACTACCGGGTGACTCAGTTGAAAGATTATTTATTGCAACTCAGATAGGAGAGATCTTTTACATAGGAAACGGGGTTATAAGGACTTTTTTAGATATTCGCCAGCGAATCATAAAACTTGGTGATTCTGAACTAGGTGTTTCTAGAGGGGGATATGATGAACGAGGATTGCTAGGGCTAGCATTTCATCCAGAATTTTATTATAACGGTCTGTTTTATCTTCATTATTCAGTAGCTGGTACACAAGGTCCAGGTGCTCTTTCTGAACCTTTTAAGCCAAACCCGTGTGATCCCAGAACATTAAATCTAAGATGGATAGATAGAGAAAATCAATATGATCATATTGATACAGTTGAAGAATGGATTTTACAATCGAATGGTCAACCTCAAAAGCGACGAACAATACTTAACTTACGAAGACCATTTTTTAATCATAATGGTGTCAATAGCTTAAACTTTTCACCTGAAACTGGAAACCTTGTTTTAACAACCGGAGATGGTGGTTCGGCCTATGACCCATTTAATTTAAGTCAGGACTATATGGAAATTGCCGGTAAAATAATTGAAATTGATGTAGATATGAATATATTTATCAATAATCCCCCGATAGTCACACGTTTTAATGAACTTCCCGCACCTATACAGGAAACGCTTACGGTAATTGCCAAAGGGGTTCGCAATATACCAGGCATTTCATATCAAATGTTTTTTAATCAGTGTATCAAATATGTGGGAAATGTCGGTCAGGATTTGGTTGAGTCGATTTTTTCATTCGTTCATTATAAACCAATACCCGTTACTCAGCTAATTCAAGCTTCTTTAATGAAATCTAAACCTGACCTAGAAGGCTTTATTAACTTTGGCTGGCGAGGGTGGGAAGGGGCTTTTCCTACTTCATTTATTAGGAGCTGCTCTGCAAATCAAACTTTGGAGGAGAAAACAATTGCTAATTTCAATGAAGCAATAATTTCTTCAGTGGAACGAATTCAGCCTATAACTAGTTATTTTCATAAAGATCCCCGACCAGATAAGTTTGGAGGAACTGCACTTACAGGAGTTCAGCCATATATGGGGAATGGAATTCCCAATTTAACTGGTAGCGTTGTGTTTACCGATCTTGCCAAAAATAAAGAATCTCAGCTTCCGGTAAGAGGGGCTTTAGCTTATACCAGGGTAAGTACAGATTGTAAACTAAATAATTTTAGTGTTATTGAAACGGATTATAATTTTGGGTCTCAATCAGCTTATTATGTTACTTTGGGAACGAATTTAGATCAAACAAGACTATATTTAGGGGTTTATGGCTCTATGAGAGTGACTGATTTTAACCAAGGTACTGTATTTGAAATTGTTCCATGATTTATTAGTATAAAATTCTACTTAATACCAGATAGATCTTTTTCTTGGATTTAATTGAATCGACATATAAAAAACAAGAGAGCAATCCTGTTTTTTCGTTTTTTTATTTTTCAGGAAATGGCCAGTTTGTGGAACAAGAGAAAATTCTACAAAGAAGAAGACCCCGCAGCTAAGCGAGGTCCAAAGTATTCTTGAAAGATTGAAGATCAGTTGGACATGAGGATACTTGAGCTTTTCTTAAGACTCTAACATGATTGTTACTGGACCATCATTTGTAAAAGTAACATCCATCATTGCACCAAAGATGCCTGTTTCGACAACAAATCCTTTATCTGTCAACTTTTGATTAAATAGTTCCCATAATGGTTTTGCTATTTCAGGACGCGCAGCTTCGACGAAACTTGGACGTCTACCTTTTCGTGTGTCTGCGTATAACGTGAATTGAGAAACCGAAAGAATGGAACCACTAGCTTCAATAATTGAGTGATTCATCTTACCATCCGAATCTTCAAATAAACGTAATCCAGAAATTTTATCCGCCAAATAATTTATCTCTTTCTCACTATCAGTTGCAGTAATGCCAACTAATAGTAAATACCCATGGTTGATAGAACCTGTTACCTTACCATCAACTGTCACTGTTGCATTTTTGCATCGTTGAAGTAATACCTTCATTTGATGTTAACTCCTTTAATTGATAATTCGTTGGACCGAAAACACATCTGGTAAATGCTTAATCCGTTCTGCAACTTTATGCAAATGGGCAATATTCGTAATCTTAATCGTCATATGGATAGTGGCGATATCGTTTTCCGATTTCCCACTCACAGCTGCGATATGTGTCTTCGATTCATTTACCACTTGCAGTACTTCATTTAACAATCCAGCTCGGTCAAATGCAGATATCTCAATATCAACTTGATAATCTTTTTTCGTTGATACGTCTGTCTGCTCCCATTCCACTTCGATAATGCGTGAATTAGACTCATCATTTTGTACATTAGGACAATCTGAACGATGCACAGATACACCTCTACCTTTAGTAATGAAACCAACTATTTCATCTCCTGGTACAGGACTGCAACATCTAGAAAGACGGATAAGCAAATTATCAATGCCCTTTACTATAACTCCAGATTCGGTTGATTTTCTTACAACTGGAGCCTTCATTTCCGTTGTAATTTTTTCTAGCGCTTCTTCTTGATCACGTTTTTTCCGCATTTTCTCTGCTAAGCGATTTACTACTTGTTGGGCCGTAATTCCGTTAAAACCAACCGCAGCATATAAATCCTCTTCGCCTGCAAATGCATATTTTTCACAAACTCTTTTAATGTTTTCAGCAGTTAGTACTTCTTTTAACTCAAATTCTTGTGCTCTTATCTCTTTTTCAACTTGTTCCTTACCTTTTATCACATTCTCATCACGAAGCTGTTTTTTAAAAAATTGTTTTATTTTATTTTTCGCTTGAGAAGATTGAGCAATTTTTACCCAGTCACGACTTGGACCAAATGATTGTTTAGAAGTTAATACTTCTATGATGTCTCCAGTTTTTAACTTTGTATCAAGAGGTACCATTTTACCGTTAACTTTTGCTCCGATTGTTTTATTTCCTACCTCTGAGTGAACTCGATAAGCAAAATCAATGGGAACAGATCCTGCTGGAAGTTCAATGACATCACCTTTAGGAGTAAAAACATATACCATATCGGAAAATAAATCGAACTTCAACGACTCCATAAACTCCTCAGCATTCGACGATTCTTGTTGAAATTCAAGAATCTCTCTAAACCAAGTTAATTTTGAGTCGATGGTTTGTTTGCTCACTTCAACTTTTTTACCTTCTTTATATGCCCAATGCGCTGCAACCCCGTATTCTGCAATATTATGCATTTCTTCCGTACGAATTTGCACCTCTAAAGGGTCACCGTTTGGACCAATTACAGTTGTATGAAGTGATTGATATAAATTTTGTTTTGGCATAGCGATATAGTCTTTAAATCTACCTGGCATCGGTTTCCATAACGTATGAATAACACCTAATACCGCATAACAATCTTTTATACTTTTCACAATTATCCGCATGGCAAGTAGGTCATATATTTCATTAAATTGTTTATTTTGAACAACCATCTTTCGATAGATGCTATAAATATGCTTTGGTCTTCCTGATATATCTGCATCAACTTCCATCTCATCTAGTTGTTTACGAATATCATTCATGACATTTGTTAAGTACGACTCACGTTCAGTACGTTTTTTCTTCATAAAATTTACAATGCGATAATATTGTTGTGGATTTAAATAACGAAGGGCAGTATCTTCTAACTCCCATTTAACTGCAGATATCCCTAAACGATGGGCTAGAGGGGCAAATATTTCTAATGTTTCATTTGAAATACGACGCTGTTTTTCTTCAGGCAAATGTTTTAGGGTACGCATATTATGTAAACGATCGGCAAGCTTGATTAATATTATGCGAATATCTTGTGCCATCGCGATAAACATTTTACGATGATTTTCTGCTTGCTGTTCTTCTTTTGACATATATTTAATTTTACCGAGTTTAGTTACTCCTTCTACTAAAAGGGCTACCTCTTCATTAAACTCCTGAACAATATCTTCACGTGTATATTCTGTATCTTCCACAACATCATGCAAAAAACCAGCAGCAACTGTTTCTGGATCCATTTGAAGATCAGCAAGAATTCCGGCTACCTGAATCGGATGTAAAATATATGGTTCCCCAGAATTACGAAATTGTTCTCGATGAGCATGCTCTGCTAAATTATATGCTTTTTTGACAAATTCAACATGCTCTCCATTCATATATGTGGAGATAGTATAGAAAACATCTTCTGCTGTCTTCACTTGATCTTTTGCCATGCTAATTCACCTGATTTCGTTATATTTCTAGAATAGTATATAAGCTATATTGTATAAAAAAAAAGATGGACTTGTAAAGTCCACCCTTTGACTGTTGAAAAACGCTCGCATTCTTCGTTGTTAGCATTTTAGAGTAAGCTCATGAACCAAAGTTCTACTCGCTTCTACTTCGTACTACAAACATAGTATGTCAAGCGTTTTTAAGGCAGTCAAAGTTTACCGCCATTTTTGTATTAAGGTAAACCTTTAGTATTGCATCAAAGTGCAAATATCGTAGTTGTTTAGCTTTTTTCTACCCTCAAGGTATGTTAACTCGATTAAGAAAGCACAACCAACTACAATTCCTCCTAGTTCTTCTACTAGTTTAATTGTTGCTTCAATTGTACCACCTGTTGCAAGTAAATCATCAACGATTAATACTTTTTGACCAGGTTTAACCGCGTCCTTATGCATTGTTAAAACATCTTTTCCATATTCCAAACCATATTCTGCACGAATGACTTCACGTGGAAGTTTGCCTTCTTTTCGTACTGGAGCAAAACCTACTCCAAGTGCATACGAAACTGGACAACCTATTATGAATCCTCGCGCTTCTGGTCCAACAATAATATCAGCATGTACTTTTTTCGCATATTCTACAATCTGGTCTGTTGCATATTTATATGCTTCACCATTATCCATAATTGTTGTAATATCCTTAAAACTAATACCTGGTTTTGGCCAATCTTCCACAGTTGTTACATATTGCTTTAAATCCATTCTTGCTCCTCCTCAGGAACGGTTTGCTGCTTTTCGCTCTTCAAACCATTGTTTCAGCTCCATATACGGGGCGTATAATAGCTTTTGTTCAAGTTCTATCTTTTTCGATCGTTGTTTATAAGCTGGTGCTTCAGATAAATCTGTTTTATCCAGATGATCATTTATAACCAACATCCCATTGTCTATTCTAACAAAATTTAGTTCAAAAAACACCTTTGACATAAAATTAATTGTGTTTTGACTCCAACCAGTATGTTTAGATAGCTCTTGGATATGTTGTTTTAACGCAAATGATTTTCGTTTTGATAAAAAGGAGAAATACCACTTGAATTGGTCTCTTGAAGGAAGTCCTTCAAAATAGGTAGAATCGGATGAGTAGAAATGTGCATAGATTCTAGACCAATCATGGTATTCTAAAACTTTATTCAACAATGACTCATCTGAAGGCAAATCTAAAAGAGTTATATATTCCGATTTTATTTGTTGTTCGAACATATCGGAAAATAGCCAAACCTTTTCTTGAATCAATGTTTCAAAATGTGAAATAGTTTCTTTATTAAAAGCTACAAAGACACATTTTTCATTAGAGATCATTGGGAGCCAGCGGTTTACTTGACGAATACCTCTAATATCAAACAGTTGCCAATCATTAGTTTTAGTATCTTGAATCATTAATTGAGGTTTTTTACGACCATTCCATTCATTTACTTGTAAATCTCCAATGAATGAAATTTTTGCTGATGGCGAGATCTCATCTGCTAATTCGCCTTGACCAAAACCAATTGCATCTAAACTACTAGAACCTTGTTTAAGTTCCATTTTCACATGATTTTGCGCTGATCCAATTTTTCGAACAGAAGCAACTTCTACCTCTTCAATACAGTAGATCGGTTTTGCAAAATCCATTCCAAATGGAGCAAGTTTTTGTAATGATTCAATTGCATCTGTTGTAATTTCATGCATTTCAAGCGGTACATCAATTAAAACAATTGGAGTTAACTGATCCTCATTCAAACATTCTTTCGCTTGAGCTTGTAATCTATCTTTTAATTCCTCTAAATTTTCAAGAGGAAATGTCATACCTGCAGCCATAGGATGTCCACCAAAATGAGGAACGATATCACTATTTTTCGAAAGTTCCTTATACATATGAAAGCCATCTATACTTCTAGCTGATCCCTTTGCAATTTGTTTTTCTTCATCGATACCTAAAACAATTGCCGGGCGATAATATTTTTCTACTAGCTTTGAAGCAACTATCCCTAGAACTCCTGGATTCCAATCTTTTTTACCAACAATAATCACACTTGGCCCGTCCAGATTAATTTCATTCTCAATTATTTCTACAGCCTCATCTGTAATTTGTTTAACTATTAATTGACGTTCTTTATTTTTCTCATTCAACAAGTTAGCAATCGATAAAGCATTAGTGAGATCTTCCGTTAAAAATAATTCTACTCCTGGTGAAGCATCACCTAACCTACCTATCGCATTTATACGTGGTCCGAACATAAATCCGATTGTCTCTTCACTTATCGATGCAACTTCTATTCCACTAACATTAGCTAGTGCTTCTATAGCTACAGAACCTGATCTTTTCATTTGTTTTATGCCTTGCTGTACATAATAACGATTTTCATCGGTTAATGAAACTAAGTCTGCTATCGTACCTATGGCAACTAAATAATATAGCTCAGTCGGGATTTCTCCAGTCAAAGCATGCGCTACTTTAAATGCCACTCCAACTCCAGCTAAATGTGAAAATGGATAAGTTGTTCCCGTAAGACTAGGATGAATAATAACATCTGCTACCGGGAGTTCTTCCCCTGGTTCATGGTGGTCTGTAACAATAACGTCCATCCCAAGATCTTTTGCAAACTTGATTTGTTTGATCCCAGAAATCCCATTATCGACTGTAATTATTAGTTTAACTCCCTCATCAAATGCTTCTTGAAATAATCGCTCACTCGGTCCATAGCCATCTATAAATCTATTAGGAATTTTAAAAATAACGTCTGCTCCCATAGATAATAACGTAATCATCATAACCGTCGTACTTGTAATTCCATCGGCGTCATAGTCACCATAAACCATAATTTTTTCTTGTTGTTCGACTGCTCTATGGACTCGCTCTACTAATTGATCCATTCCGTTTAGTAAAAATGGATTATGTATATTTTCTTCCGTTAAATGTAGAAAATCAGATGCTTCTGGTACTGATTGAAAACCTCTAGATACTAAAACTTTTGCACACACTCTAGGTATAGAAAGCTCATTTTCTAAATTGGAAACGAGTTGTTCATCTGGTCTTGAAATACTCCATCTTTTCTTTGATTGAATCATTTTTTCACTTCCTTAATACTTATTATACTACAAGAAGTATATAGCTTGATAAGAAAAACCAGGCAAAAAGACGCCCGGTCCTTTCAAGAAGAGTTGCATATGAATGGCGTTTCTTTCCGTTACGGTGGATGCTTATCGTGAGCATGGCTTCAGTCTCCTTGGCCAACAGGATATTGGTCAAGAAAGGCGTTGCCTCTGGGAAGAGACGCCTATAACCTTCCTTCCCTCTCTTGCACTCCAATCAACTAGTATGTATGTGACGATTTATTATTGCATAGTAATATAGATGACAATTAAATCCTATGGACGTTGGTTATGGCCCTACATTTGGTACTACTCACTTAATGGATTGTAGTGAAAGGTGGCGACTCCAGCGGGATGAGTGAGACAGATGATCCATCACAACGAACGCGTAGCGGCGGGGATGAGTGAGACAGATGATCCATCACAACGAACGCGTAGCGACGGTGATGGATCATCGCTCACCCCGCGGAACGCGTCCACCTGAAACAGAAATCCACGGTATTATTTATTTCTTAAAGTAATATGAACACTGGAACACTGGTTTCGCAGGACGATAATCCATATATATTTTCTTATCTTTTAAGAAAAGCGCAAGCGTCCTTTAAGAGCATCTTATCTCGGGGTGCTATAGACGAAGCATTGGCAACGTTATTACCGTTAAAGTAATGAATCGTGAAGTGACTGGGTCACTTCACGATTCATTTTTTTCGGTCATCTTGTGGCGAATATATGTCCATCGCCCTCTTGGAATTTGTGAGGACATAATCCTGGAAAGCGTCCAAAGCGATAAATTCGAAGAGCAACTTTTTATTAGCCTTTAGATCGTTGTATTTTCATCTTTAACACTCACTGAATCCTCAAACTCACTTAATCGATTTCCTTGCTGTGCAACAACTTCATTTTGAAGTACACCAATAGAAGCGTCTTTCTTTCTCAACTCTTTCTCTAAATGTTTAACTTTACGTGACAGCACAAATGAGCGGTATATTGCAACAGAACCACTCAGTAGAGCTCCTAAAAGTGCAGAACCTAAAATGACCAAGATAAGCGGCCACTCTGACGTTCCAAATACATAATTGACAGGAACAGCACCTACGTTATAGACAGCAAATATAGAAATAATAATAGCAAATAATAAACCAAATAATAACGACCATTGAAACTTCATTTTAACACCCCTCTAAATTCTCATAAAAAATGGAACAGAATATATACATGATATACCCTGTTCCATCCACCTTACAAATAAATTATACTACCGGCTCATCAGAACCCCATTTTTTCTCTTCTTTTTTCACTTCAATTCCACCAGTTTTACGTAATTCTTTCACTTTTAAATCAAACCAGATTTGGGCTGCGATAAATATAGAAGAATACGTACCAGCGATTAAACCAATTAGCAAAGCAATTGAGAAGTTTCGAATGCCTTCTGCTCCAAATATTAGAAGTGCAACGGTTACTAAAATAACGGTTAACACTGTATTCACAGAACGGCCGAGTGTTTGTCTTAACGACTTATTCACAATTGTTGCAAGTTCTTCTTCTGATGTAATCTTTTTACTGCGATGTAAGTTTTCTCGAATACGGTCAAATGTAACGATTGTATCATTTATCGAATACCCGACTATCGTTAAGACTGCTGCAATGAATGTAATGTCTACTTCTATACGTAAAATACTAAAAATAGATACCATTAAGAATGCATCATGTAATAATGAAACAATGGAAGCAAACCCCATTCTCCATTCAAAACGGAACGCTACGTAAATTACAATACCTAAAGCTGCAATAAGGAGCGCGTATATTGCATTTTTTGCAAGCTCTTTACCTACCGTCGGAGATACACTACTTACATTTGGTTCTATACCAAACTGTTTAGTCATTTCCGTTTTTAAAGTTTTTATTTCTGCTTGTGTAAAGTCTTGTTTGTAACGAATGACTGCTATATTACTGTTATCACCAGAAAGAACAATATCTTCAGAAGACAAGCCAATTTTATCAATTTTATCGGCTACAAACTCTTTCGTTAATGGTTCTGTCGATTGAAGTTCCACTCGAGTCCCTTTCGAGAAATCAATTCCTAAGTTTAAATTAAATGTACTTAAGAAAATAATACCTGCGACTGTTAAGGCAATCGATAATGTATAGAAAATTTTGCGATTGTGAACAAAGTCAAAACGATCAAATTTAGTAGTTAAGTCAAGTGTATCCACTTCCTCTTCTGGAGAATGAATACGTTTCTTCGGAATACCAAACCAACCTGGTTTATTATCAAAATATCCACTGTGTACAAGTAATCCTAATAATATTCTCGAAGCCCATACTGCTGTTATGAAAACGACTAAAATACTTATAATTAACAATGTTGCAAACCCTTTTACAGAACTTGTCCCAAAGTAGAATAACACTGCAGCAGCTAAAAGTGTTGTAATATTCGCATCAAAAATAGCTGTGAATGCCTCTTTTGCTCCGGTTTCAAATGCTGTTTTAACGGATTTACCAACTCGTAACTCTTCCCTTATTCGCTCATAGGTCAGAATGTTGGCATCAACCGCCATCCCAACACCTAGGACAATTGCTGCGATACCTGGAAGAGTCAATACTCCATTAATCCAATCAAATACTACAAGAATTAAGAAAATGTAAACAACTAATGAAATAACAGCGACTAAACCTGGTAAACGGTAGTAGAAAAGCATAAAAATAAAGATCGCCGCAATCCCAATAATACCTGCTAATATAGTACTACTTAATGCTTGTGAACCGAATTGTGCACCTACAGATGTAGAGTATATTTCATCCAAATGAACAGGTAATGCACCTGCATTTAATATACCTGCTAGGCTTTTTGTTTCTTCAACAGTGAATGCACCTGAAATTTCAACACTGTCTGAACTAATTCGTTGTGATACCCTAGGTGCAGATGTAAATTTAGGCTTTTGTTTTAATATCTCTTTAGCGTATGAATCTCCATCTTGATAATCTAACCAAATAACTAAAACATTATTTGGCGCCGGTCTTGCTGCAATATCAGAAGTAACTTCCGCAAATTTGTTTGCATCTTTTAGTTTAAGTGTAACAATAGGTTGCCCTTGTTGATTAAAAGCAGCTTTTGCCCCACCTTGTTTTAAATCATTCCCATCGAGCATTATCTTATCATCAGAATCGCGGAAAGTAAGATTTGCTTCGGTAGATAGAAGTTCTCGTGCTGTGTTTTGATCTTCTACCCCAGCAAGTTGAACTCGAATACGATTTCCACCTTCAACTTGAATGCTAGGTTCATTTACACCTAATGCATCAATACGGTTACTAAGAGCTGCTGCCGTATCTTTTACTACGTCTTCCGTAATTTTTTGGTCTTCTTTACCTTTTAAAGGCTCCACTTGATAAAGAACTTCAAATCCACCTTGTAAATCTAAACCAAGTTTGATGTTATTTAAGACACCTGCAACAGTTGGACTAATTGTCCCTGCAAAAATAACGATGAGTAACAAAAATGCTACTATGCGTCCTCTAGTTTTCATATGTATATTTCCTCCTAAGAAGCTGCAGATTACTACCCAATGCAAGTAAATGATAGTTTATGAGGAGGTAGTTCCTCAACCACCTCATGAAACAGGAATTTTACTTCGATTGGATAACTTCTGGAGCTAAACAATAACTAAATAGATAAGTGTATATTTTCTGTAACTACAAAAAACGCAACATATTTATTATGAAACACGATGCGCTCAGTGTCAATTAGCGAATCAATTCATTGCTCTTCATTTTTATAATTTAATAATAATTGCAACTCTTCTTGATTGATTTCTGAGAACCAGTTAGATGTTTTTGAGTTTTCGATTTGTTCAAACGTCATAAACTCTGCTGGTGATATAGAAAGTATATCATTCACAATATTATATAGAGGTATTTCTGGTACAACCTTCTTTCTCCATTTTTTTGTGATACAAAAATTCCAAATATCCATTTCAGAAACAGTTTTATATTGATAGACTTCAAACTCACTTTTCTTACTTTCTAAAGCAGGTAGTACATGTAAATAAATTTCTTCGTAAGTGATTTTCAAAATACCACACTCCATTTAAAGAATAATGTACCAAGTAGTAAGCATATTGTAATTGTAAACGAAGTTCCTGTATTTGAGAAGGAAGTGTTATATGTCTACTTTTTTAAGAGGATCTATTTTATTAATGTTAGCCATTTTTTTATCCAAATTTTTAGGTTTTATTTATCGCATGCAATTTGTCCGTTTAACCGGAGAAGAAGCATATGGCATTTATATGACTGCATATCCTGCTTTCATTTTCTTTTTATCTCTAATTCAGCTCGGAATCCCTATAGCAATGTCCAAAATTATTGCTGAATTAAGAACAAGAAATGCTGTTTCGAGTTATTTCTCAGTCATGCGAACATCTGTCATTGTTACTATAATATCTATTCTAGCTTTTACTCCTTTTTTCCTTTATGTCACACCATTTATCTCCGAAAATTTATTAAAAAATGATGCCATTACAATGACACTCTATGTATGTATTGCAATTGTACCAATTGCTGCGGCAGGTGGAATCTTAAGAGGTTTCTTTCAAGGGATAGCAAGAATTGAAGAGACGGCAGTTTCTCAGTTACTGGAACAAATAATACGAATTCTGCTGATTAGTTTTTTACTACCCCTTCTTCTTACTTCAGCTACCCCTAAGGAAGCAGCTGCTTATGCAATGGGAATGTCTTTACTAGGAGAAGTTGCGTCTTTACTTTACTTGAGATGGAAATATGTAAAATGGAAAGCGAAGCAAACTATAAAAAAAGCTTCAAGTGCATATCCACTTTCTCCACTTTTTTCTATCGCTCTGCCATCTTCAGGTAGTAAATTATTTGGATCCTTTACATGGTTTTTAGAGCCCATTATTTTCATCAAAGCTCTAGCAATAACCGGTATAGCAAGTGTGGCAGCAACTACCCTTTATGGAGTTATCTCGGGGGTTTTAGTACCATTATTACTATTTCCTTCTTTTATTCCTTATGCTCTATCTGTCGTTCTAATCCCAGCAGTTAGTGATGCTTTTGCAAGGAGAAACTATTCTTTATTAAAAGAAAGAATTCATCTATCTTTAAAATTCTCTACCTTAACAGGTTGTTACGCTGCGACATTGTTTTATTTACACGGTGGAGAACTTGTTTCTGTCTTGTTTCACGTTGAAAATGCTACTACGTATATGAAAATTTTGTCACCTATTTTTTTCTTTTATTATATTCAAAGTCCATTGTTCTCAATTTTACAAGCACTAAACAATTCCAAAGCTGCATTTTTAAATTCCCTTTATGGTGGAGTTGGTAAATTACTTTTACTATTTTTCCTTGCTTCACAAGCTTCTATTCAAGAAAAGGGAGCAATCGTTGCAATCGGTTTTGGAGTATTAATCACTTCATTTTTACATATTGCTTCGTTAAAACTGAAAAAAGAAGCACAAATCGGCTTCTCCTTTTTCGCTCTTCCTTATGTGATTTTCTTAATTACAATTATTTCACGGCCATTATTCTTCTCTATTGGAGAACGCTCATTAATAGTGGATTGTTTCATTACATTGCTTTACTTAACCATTGGATTAGTCTTGTTTAAACAAATAAAAAGAAAAGAAGTCAACGTTATATTACAAATACTTCGTACCTCTAAAAAGAAGTTTTAAGTTGAATATATAATTCGTCATTTTCATAACTACAATAAAAAATCTTTTTTTCATCGTCAATTAACCGTTTTTTTAGTTCTTCTCTCAACCATTTTTCGTCTTTACCAAATCTTTGAAGATGATCTTGTTGAATATCTCCATCTATAATAAGTGGAAAGACAAATTGTTCACTATCTTTTTTAAAGATAGACAAATGTCCAGAAGTCTCTAAAAAAGCATAAGAAACAGATTGTACTGATCCAATTTGCTGTTCTCTTAACTGTTGTAGTAAATCATCTAAATTATATCGTTGTTTTCTCATCTCCTTTTCGTTGATGATTCCATCTTTCATGATTATTGATGGTCTTCCTTCTATTGAATCTCGAAATTTTTTATTTTTTAAAGAAATATAAGATACACCCATTTGAATGACCAATAATATTAACATTGGTAAAATCGCATGTAAAAACTTGCTTTTAGGATCATCCAAAGCAAAAGCACCGACTTCTGCCATCAATAAAAAAACGACTAAGTCAAAAATGCTCAGTTCTCCCACTTCTCTTTTACCCATTAATCGAAGGATAACTAAGATTAACCAGTATAATATAAAAGTACGAATAATAATGATGAGAATATCGTTCATCCTATCACCTCATAATTACTGTTCCCAATAAAAAAGAACTTACTCATAAATTCTGAGTAAGTTCTTTTTTATTATTGCTCCGAGATAACTCGTCCAACTGCTACGCGTTCAAACTGCAAACGAGTACCATCTGCTACTACTACAAAAATAGTTGTATCATCTACTGCATCTATCTTTCCGTGTAAACCACCAACAGTAATAATTTGGTCTCCACGTTTTAGATTATTTTGCATTTGTGACGTATTTTTTTGACGCCTTTGTGCTGGTCGTATGATGAAAAACCACATCACTGCGAACATTGCAACAATCGGCAATAAGCCTGTTAAATTTGCCATGTATTTTATCCCCTCCTTTTTATCTATTTATAGTATACAAGAATCAGAAATTTTTTGCATTTGGTTTATTATATCCATACTCTTCAAAAAACTCTTCTTTAAAATCAAGTAATCGATCTTCACGAATTGCTTGTCGTACATCTTTCATTAAATTCATTAAGAAATGAAGATTATGGAAAGAGGCCAAACGTAAACCAAATGTTTCATCTGCTTTGAACAAATGACGAAGATACGCTCTAGAATAATTTTGACACGTATAACAATCACACTTTTCATCGATTGGTCCAAAATCACGAGCAAACGCAGCTCCTTTTATAACTAGTCTACCTTTTGACGTAAAAAATGTTCCATTACGAGCAATTCGTGTAGGAAGCACGCAGTCAAACATGTCCACTCCACGAATAGAACCATCTATTAAAGAGTCAGGTGAACCAACACCCATTAAATAACGTGGTTTATTTTCGGGCATCATAGGTGTCGTGAAATCGAGTACGCGATTCATCACATCTTTTGGTTCTCCTACAGAAAGACCACCAATTGCATAACCCGGAAAATCCAATGATACTAAATCTTTTGCGGATTGTCTACGCAATTCTTCATATTCTCCCCCTTGGATAATACCAAATAAGCCTTGATTGCTTGTATTTGTGTGTGCTGTTAAACAACGTTCTGCCCAGCGTGATGTTCGCTCCACAGACGCTTTCATATATTCAAATGAAGCTGGGTACGGAGGACATTCGTCAAATGCCATCATAATATCCGAACCTAATGCATTTTGAATTTCCATTGATTTTTCAGGACTTAAAAATAATTTATCCCCATTTAAATGATTGCGGAAATGAACACCTTCTTCTTCAATTTTACGCATGTCACTTAAACTAAATACTTGAAATCCACCGGAATCTGTTAAAATGGCACGATCCCAGTTCATAAATTTATGCAGTCCACCTGCTTCGCGAATAATATCATGTCCTGGACGTAGCCATAAATGATAGGTATTGCTTAAAATAATCCCAGCATCCATTCCTTTAATCTCTTCTGGAGACATTGTTTTCACTGTAGCTTGTGTTCCAACTGGCATAAATGTAGGCGTCTCAAAAGAACCATGTGGAGTGTGTACTATGCCTAGGCGAGCTCCTGTTTGTTTATCTTTTTTAATTAGTTCATATGTTATTGCAGTCATTTAATAATTCCTTCCTTTTATAAACATTGCATCACCAAAACTGAAAAAGCGATAACGCATTTCAATTGCCTCTTTGTATGCGGCTAATATAAAATCTCTAGAGGTAAGAGCACTTACTAACATAACAAGAGTAGATTTCGGCAGATGAAAGTTAGTAATCATCCCATCAATACATTTAAATTCATACCCTGGATGAATAAATATCGATGTCCAACCGCTATCCTCTTCTATCTTCCCATCAAACTTGGTAGCGACAGTTTCCAAAGTTCTTGTCGAGGTTGTTCCCACTGCAACAATTTTTCCACCAGCTTCTTTCACTTCATTAATCGTTTGTGCAGTTTCTTTTGAAACGCGATAAAACTCCGAGTGCATTTCGTGATCATCAATCGAATCAACACTAACAGGTCGGAATGTACCAAGTCCTACATGAAGAGTTACAAATGCAATCTTAACACCTTTTGCATGTATTTCATCTAAAAGTGGCTTTGTAAAATGTAGACCAGCAGTTGGTGCAGCTGCAGATCCCTGTTCTTTTGCATATACCGTTTGATATCGGTCTCTATCTTCCAATTTTTCGTGAATATATGGAGGCAATGGCATTTCACCTAACTGATCTAACACTTCAAAAAACAAGCCATTGTATTCAAACTTAAATATTCTTCCGCCGTGATCTTTCAGTTCTGTACATACTGCTGTTAATAAACCACTACCAAAAGTAATTTTTGTTCCTACTTTTACCCGCTTAGCAGGTTTCACTAGCGTTTCCCAATGATCCCCTTCAATCTGAGTTAGCAGTAAAACCTCTACATGTGCACCTGTTTCTTCTTTTATTCCCATTAAACGAGCTGGCATTACTTTTGTGTCATTTAAAACTAAACAATCGCCTTCGTTTAATTCACCTAGAATAGCGGAGAATGTTTCATGTTTATATAAATTTTTTGGATAATCCGCAATTAACAATTTACTGCTTGTCCGGTCCAGAAGTGGGGTTTGTGCGATTAACTCTTCTGGTAAATCAAAATCAAAATCTTCTACTCTCATATAACTTACTTCCTTTACAAGTTGTCTTTTTCATTTGGCAATGGAAATCCTAGATGCTCATAAGCGAGCGAGGATACTATTCTGCCCCTAGGAGATCGTTGGATAAAGCCAATTTGCATTAAATAAGGTTCATACACATCTTCAATCGTTGTCGATTCTTCTCCAATGCTCGCCGCAATTGTGTCTAGACCAACAGGACCACCTCTAAAACGTTCAATCATTGCTGTTATTAATTTGTGATCAATATGATCCAAACCTCTTGGGTCAACTTGCAAAAGTTCTAATGCTTCTCTAGCTAAATCGATTGAAATATGTCCATTTCCTCGAACTTGTGCATAATCCCTCACCCGTTTTAGTAAACGGTTTGCAATTCGAGGAGTTCCTCTTGCACGCCTTGCAATTTCCCCAGCAGATTCATAATCAATCGAAGCATTAAATAACTCTGCACTTCTAACCACAATGGATGTTAAAGCCTCTTCATCATAAAAATCTAGCCTTAATAATACACCAAAACGATCTCGAAGTGGTGCTGATAATGATCCTGCTCTTGTCGTCGCACCTATTAAGGTAAATGGTGGCAAGTCTAGTCGAACACTGCGAGCAGATGGACCCTTTCCAACAACAATATCTAAACAAAAGTCTTCCATCGCAGGATAGAGCACTTCTTCAATGGATCTATTTAAGCGATGAATTTCATCTATAAACAAAACATCACCTGGTTCAAGGGAACTAACTATAGCTGCCAAATCTCCTGGTCGTTCAATAGCTGGTCCACTCGTCATTCGTATTTGAACATCCATTTCATTTGCAATTACAGCTGCGAGTGTAGTTTTACCAAGTCCAGGAGGTCCATACAATAAACAGTGATCTAAACTTTCACTTCTCATTTTGGCTGCTTGGATGAAAATCTCTAAATTGTGTTTGATCTTATCTTGTCCAATGTATTGCGATAATAATTGTGGTCGTAGTGATTGCTCAAACGGCTCATCAAAATCAGAAACTTCACTCGATATTACACGCTCCGTCATTTCTATAACCTCCTTTGTAATAGTATATTTTCTTCTAGGCTTGCGCTTTTCTTAACGGAATAAGAAAGTAATAATTTTTTTAAGCCATGAACAAGTTGATTTCCGCTACATGCGACCGCTTCCCTTGCTCCTGCGCAAAGCTCGTCGCAGAAAAGATCTTGCTCCTGCGCAAAGCTCGTCGCAGAAAAGATCTTGCTCCTGCAGTAATTGCTTGAGAGGATGACCACACAGGATCGCAGTATAGGGCACTGAAAAAGTGTCATTCTAATAATTTGCAAATAAATTATAAAAGCTACTTCCCGGATTTAGCGCTCTAGCATTCGCTTTCCGCGGGGCGAGCGACGAGCCTCCTCCTTCGCTTCGCTTCGTGCGGGGTCTCGTCTGTCTCGCTATTCC